>URJC01000032.1 GCA_900548135.1 uncultured Odoribacter sp.
GCTACAGACTTCCCCTCTTTGCTCAAAGGTAAAAAATGATTTTCATTTTTTAATAACACAATCGACTGCCGGGCTGCATCCAGAGCCACTTGCCGGTGTTCCGGACTATGCACTATTTTCTCAGCCTGCTGTCCGTCTCCCACATAAGGTTGATCAAACAATCCCATCCAGAATTTCACTTTTAACACTTCCCTTACCCGCTGATCCAAGACTTTTTGAGACACCTTTCCCTCTGCAAAAGCCTGACGTAAAGGCAATATAAAATCATCAGGAACAGTAAAATGAGTACGGATATTCAAACCAGCATTGATCACTTGTGCAGCTGCTTCAACCGGTCCACCTACCACCCGGTGTTTAGAATATAAAAACTCAACAGCCTCGCTATCTGACACAACATATCCCTCGAACCCCCATTCCTGACGTAAAATCCTGGTCAGGAAAAAATAACTTCCTGAGATAGGCTCCCCATCCCAATCGTTATAAGAACTCATAACACCCTTAGCCTTTCCTTCCTGTATTGCCATCCGGAAAGGTTCCAGATACAAAGTACGCATTTCACGGGGGGCAACATGCGGATCTGTACGGGTATCCCCATCCCGGCCTCCTACCGGAATACTATACACGGCAAAATGTTTGGGAGTAGAAACAATACCTCCCTTTTGCAAATTCATCACCATCTGCTTTCCCAAACTGCCTGCCAAATAGGGATCTTCTCCATAAGACTCTACCACTCTTCCCCAACGCGGATCCTGAGCAATATCCAGAATCGGTGAATAAATATTGGTATATCCCAACGCCTTGGCTTCCCTTGCTGTCACTTCTCCAATCTTTGCAATCAACTCTCTATTCCAGGTTGCCCCTTGCCCACACTGTGCCGGAAAATAGGTTGCCCGGTCATGACACAAGCCACGTATTCCTTCATTCGTAAAATCAACAGGAATACCTAAACGGGTTTCTTCCACAAACCAACGTTGCACGGCATGTTTTGCCTCCACATGCTTTTTATAAGGAAAAGAATACTCAGAACGGAATTTTCCCAAACCATTTAATTCTTCATCTATATTCCCAATCCCATCTTTCCAGATCTTTGTTTTCCATTGCTCTGTAGGCTGAGCATCTTTCAAAACACGTCCGGAACCATATAGGGTAGCCAATTGGCATGTCTTTTCCTCCAATGTCATCTGTCGGAGTAAATCCTCCACCCTAGCCTCCATATCGGCCGACGGATCTTCATATACATCCATCTTTCCGTTTTTATTAAAATCAATCCATCCCTTATGATAGATTAACGATTTTTTTACCGGACCTGCATACCCCGTTGCACAGAGCACACACAATAAAATCATCCAAATGCCTGTTTTCTTTTTCAAATCACTCATACGTATTTAGTTCATTTTTCCAAGTGGCCATAAAATTATAAAAAATAAAATAGTTTTACCAGATCACGATACAAAATAGTTTCTGACAAAAATACTGACAAAATAGAGAGACACCCAGGAATTATCCACCAAGTGCTTCCAGTAATTCTTCATCACTCAAAGGTACAGCTGCCGAAGAAGTAATTATCAGATCGGACAAATGCTGTTTACGTTTCTGAATAGCTAATATTTTTTCTTCCAAAGTTCCGGCTGTGATAAAACGATAAACAAAAACAACTTGTCTTTGTCCCATCCGGTGAGCACGGCTGACTGCCTGATTTTCAACCGACAGATTCCACCAGGGATCCAGGATAAACACATAATCTGCTTCAGTAAGATTTAACCCTACTCCTCCGGCTTTCAAAGAAATCAAAAAAATCCTGTTTTCAGGGTCAGTCGCAAAACGACGGATTTCTTGTTCCCGGTCACCCGTCATCCCCGTGAGCATCGCATATTTCCATTTCCGGTAGCTTATTTCAGCAGCTACCATTTTCAAATACTTCACGAACGAAGAAAATATTAATACCTTATGTCCGGCTCCAATCACCTCCTCAAGCATCCGGAATATCTCTCGGAACTTACCGGAATCAGCGGTATAATCTTCATCTGCCAAACGGGGATGATTCGCTATCTGCCTTAAACGGATCAAAGCTTTCAACACCATAAAATCGTTTCCAAGTCCCTCCCGGACTTGCTGTTTACCCAAGATATAATTACGTACGCGTGCTTGTTCCTCCTCATATACCTTACGTTGGTTTTCATCCGGCTCACAAACGACCAACTCGGAGGTTAACTCAGGCAACTCCGTCAATACTTCTTCTTTGGTACGCCGCAGAATATAGGGAGCTATCAGCTTCTGTAAAACAGCACTAGCTTGTCCCTGTCCATCAGTCAATATCGGTTTTATAAAATGAGTCCTGAAAAAATGACGAGTCCCTAACAGATCCCGGTTGACTAAATTCATAATGGCCCACAAATCAATCAGGGAATTTTCAATCGGAGTACCCGACAAGGCAAAAAAACATTCCCCCTGAATACGTAATACAGCCTGATGAAGCAATGAACCAGGATTTTTTATAACCTGTGCTTCATCCGTTATAACAATGCCAAAGTTTAAACGGGCTAAATAATCAATATCATTCCGCAAAGTATGATAGGTAACTAACACTATATCTGAACGCTGAAGATATCCCCGCAAGTCACGACGATGATTTCCAGCATAAATGGTAACCGTCAACTGAGGGGCAAATTTCCGTAATTCATTTTTCCAGTTGTGTACCAGCGAAGCAGGCACTACCACCAGACAAGTATGAAATTCACGTTGCCCCGGCAGCATTGCTTCTGAGGTAATCCGGGTATCAAAAAGAGAAAGTTGTTGGCCTGGCCCGGGATGTTTCCGTATCCCACCTTTGACACACTCTTGCCTGTACTTCAACAATAAGGCTATAACCTGCAAAGTCTTTCCCAATCCCATATCATCAGCCAGACATCCTCCCAACCCGGCATGAAACAACCGGAAAAGCCATTCATATCCCAAACGCTGATAAGGACGTAATACAGTTTTTAATCCGGAAGGCATCTCTATATCCATGCCAACCTGTCCTGCCGATGTTTCCATCTTTTTGATCCCTTCAACCCCTAAAAGAGTATACTGACTTCTATGCAGAAACAACATTTCTCCCTTACCTGAGGCAAACATCAGCATATCAGTGTATTTGGCAAACCATTCTTCAGGAAGCAAAAACAAGGTGCCATCGTCAAGAATAAATTCCCGTTTACCGGATAAAATATTATCCCGAAAACGAAGCAAAGGGATTCTCCTCCCGTCTGCCAGCACAACCACTGCTTTCAACTCAAACCAATCGGTCTTACATCCGGCATCCAACAAAACCTCCCAATCACCTGTATAATAAGATTTACGCAAATATTTCTGAGAGACCTGAATTCCTGAATATTCCAACCTTGTCCGATTTTTCCGTATCCAGTCAATTGTCTTTGCCCAGGCTTCCTGTATATGATGTTGCCAGGAAGCGTTTGCATCCATCCTCTCTTCTTCTGCCAGCCGTATGGGTTCCTCTATATGCTCTACCCAATAACTTCCGCCTCCCTTACTTACCAACCCCAGAGGCAGCAACAGCTTTTCCTGCAGCCTTTCCCATTCAAAGTCCCGGTTTACCTTATAAAAAGCATAATGATCCCCATCTGTATGCAACTCGACCAATGCTTTGCGTTTCGACCAGGCAGGGATGTGTTGACTCCCATAAATAAAAACAAGTGACAATACAGGCATTGCCCGGACATCCTGTTCCAGCCTGAGCACCACCTTTTTAGTCACCTCGCGGACAATGACCTCAAATCCCTGCACCTCAATTTCCTCATGCCTCACACTCTTTAAAATAAATTTCCGGAAATAAAGCTGTTCATTTGCCTTAGGAATCATCACCTCCCGCTTTTGAAGAAATGGCAATAAACGCTGGCCATCAAAATCTTCAGGAAAACGCAACAATTGTTGCCCCGACAATACACGGCAAGGACGGCGGGTAATTAACTTTAAATCGTAATCACTGGGATAAAATACCCGTTCCCCATCCGTCAAACGGAGAATATAACGTGTAAACTCTCCGGTACGTTCAAATCGCAATAAAGCTTGCGTCTGAACGCATCATTATCCGCTGACTTTTATAAAAATTATCTAAACGACTACCTTTCAAAAAAACAGGGAAACCACCATCTGACAGACAATCTATAATCCGTGCTACCAGCCCTTCAATATATGGATGAATAGATTCCCGGATATATTCCTCCTCTGCTTTTTGTAAAAATTCACGTTCATCTTTATACCTTTTCCGTCCAAACTGGTGGTATAAAGAAGGAGTGTCATATTTAAGAATAAGGGGCATCACCTCTTTGACTACAGCAGGAACATCAGGGTCCTCTCCCATATATCGGCCTGCACTTTGAAAAAAATCACCTGCATCAGTAACTTTATTGGCATAAATCATCCAACAATCCCATTTTTTCTCATATGATAAGGTAAAAATAATCCGCTCCATCGTATTTTTCAAAAGAGATGCAAAGATAGAAAAAAGCAGGATCAATTTTTTCTAAACACAATGGATAAACCCAGAAAGAATGAAATAATCCGACTTACAAATACCTTACAATCAAAGCTTCATAAGGACGAAGTAAAAGCGTTTTATCCCATGCAGGATGATCATTATAATTATCCATCAGAGCCTCTGCCCCTTCCAGGTTCATCTGCGGACGGATAGATGCCGGTTTAGGAGAAAAATTCAAAGCAATCAGAAACTTTCTTTCATCACTTTCCCTCAGATAGGCATACACCTGAGGATGAGTGGCCTCTATCAAGGTATATGTTCCATAAACAAATTCAGGATTAGCTTTCCGGAAAGCCACCATCCTCCGGAAATAATTCAACACAGAATCCGGATCTTTTTCTTCTCGGGCCACATTAATATCAACATAGTTCTTAGCCGGCTTCAACCATGGGGTAACAGAAGTAAAACCCGCATTCGGGCTATGGTCCCATTGCATCGGCGAACGGGCATTATCACGTGAAGTCTGCCGTTGCTGGCATAGAAAAGCCGACACATCCCCTTTGCGCTTCTTGATCCCACGGTACTGGTTCAGTGTTGCAATATCTCTGTAATCTTCAATATGCTCATAACCAGGATTTACCATACCAATTTCATCCCCGGCAAACCAGTAGGGAGTACCTCTCAAACTCAACAGGAAAGTAGTCAGCATCTTAGCAGAAAGTTCCCGGAATTCCGGAGCATCATTTCCAAAACGGGAAATCATACGGGGCTGATCATGATTACCTAAATACACTGATGGCCATCCATCTCCAACCGCCTTATCCCAACTGGAAAACATTTTTTTCAAAGCAATCAGGCTATACGCGATTCCGGAATCCGGAGTATCCGGTCCGGTATAGTTACGCACCTCAGAAGGACCAAAACCATACAGCATATTCAGTTCCTGACGCTCTGGTTCCACAAATTTTGCGACATCTTTATAGGCTACAGCAGATCCCTCTCCAACGGTCATAATATCATATTTATCCAACACTTCCCGGTTCATCTCATGCAAATAATCATGTAAATGAGGACCATGAGCATAAGAGGAGAAAAAATCCGGATATTTTTTCTGATCAATAGGAGGAAAAGACGGATCTTTAGCGATTAACGAAATAGAATCCATGCGAAAACCATCGATTCCTTTATCAAACCAGAAACGCATCATATCATAAACAGCCTGCCGTACTTCCGGATTCTCCCAATTCAGATCGGGTTGTTTCCGGGAAAAATAATGCAAATACCACGATCGGGTATGAAGATTATATTGCCAGGCACTTTCTTCAAAATAACTGGGACGGTATTGTGGGTGTTCTTTTTCCACAGGCCACCAATGATAATATTCATAATAAGGATTTTTCCGGGACTTCCCGGCCTCCTGAAACCAGGGATGCTCACTACTGGTATGATTAACCACTAAGTCAAGTATAAGCCGCATTCCCAGGGCATGTACCTCCTCCAACAACCGGTCAAAATCCTCCATTGTCCCAAACTCCTGCATAATGCCCCGGTAGTCACTGATATCATACCCCATATCGTCATTAGGAGAAGCAAAAATCGGATTGAGCCAAATGACATCTACTCCCAGGCTACGTATATAATTCAAACGGGAAATAATCCCTTGCAAATCCCCGATTCCATCCCCGTTACTATCCTGAAAACTACGGGTATATATCTGATAAACAATTGCTTCTTTCCACCAAACTCTTTTATCTTTCATATTTTCATCCTTTCTCATAAACGTATTCCTGTAATCATTCTTCTTTTTTCACCCATACAACCAATTTTCTTCCCGAAGAAGGAAACAGGTATTTCCTTCTTCGTCAATAGTGATTTCTTTCCGGCTATTTCGTGCCAAACTTCTCCTTGATGGTTTTTACCAATCGGAGTAATCCTTATCTCATGTAAATAGGACGCGTCCCGCTTCAACTCCTGCCATAACTTTCCGGTATTTGGCAAATTCCACTCAAAATATTGCATCACGACTCCATTTTTCATAACCTTCCTTATATTATTCAGTAGTAAAACGAATAAAAAAGATTCAAGGTTAGCATTTTGCAATTAATTGTGAACAGAGAAAAACAAGGTTCGGACTAATTAGGCATTTTTGTCAGCCTCTATAACTATATGGGATTTTACCTGATTAAAGAACCTTTTAATCACCCTAGACCTGGCTATATTTACGTTCAATTTCTTTGTAGTACACGTACATTGTAACCGGACCGTCAGCGAGTATAACCTCACCAAACGTTCAGTCACTATTTCTTTCTATCTGCTGGTATATTACTCAGGTTCCAGTATTTTAGGTTCAGTTACCGGAATAATCCCGGACATCCGGGAATGGAAATATTTCTTATTCGGTTTAATTCTGATCCTGAATTAATTACTGGATTATATAGAGTAAAGACTACGAAAAATACAAATCAAATCCCCCATTCCTTAGGCCAAAAGGACAGATAAAGTTGACAATCAGTTTCACTGAAACAAACAATATCCTCACATAGGATCTCCATCCTATTTCCGGTCTGCAACTTATAAATCATAAACCCTTATTTTATCTCTTTCAAATAAGCTTCAGAAAATATCCGTCTCCCCCATACAGTCATCATCAATCCACGAAGAAACAAATACACCAAAAAGGCCAGCCATAACATATGATTGTCCGTAGCACCTGAAAAAACATAATAGATTGCAAAAAAAGCAACAGCAGCCACAAGCATCGCCCACAACATTTGCCGGGTAGCTGTCGCCCCGATCAATATGCCATCCCAAAGAAAAGCTCCGAAACCTAGTAAAGGAATTGCCAGCACCCAATAAAAATAATTTCCGGCCACCTCTATGACTTGGCTATCATTGGTCAACAAACCCAGGAAATTCTTTCCTCCAATTCCATAAAGTAAAGTAAACAATACGGATAGCCCTACTCCCCAACCAAATAAATTCCGTACAGCGTGCCGGAGCTGCCGCAAGTTGCAAGCCCCGATATAACGCCCAGCCAAAGCTTCTGCTGCATAGGCAAAACCATCCATAATATAAGAAAACAAAGTAAACAACTGCATCAATAAAGTATTTACTGCCAGAATCACATCCCCCTGCCGTGCCCCGGTAGAAGTAAAAAACGTAGTGACAGCAATCAGGCAAAAAGTCCTGAAAAAAATATCCCGGTTAACAACAAAGAAACGCTTCATTGCCGAAAAATGAAGACTCTCCCGTAAAGCAATACGCGAGCCCAAAGCAGCCTTATAATGCCTTCTCCACAAAAAAACGGCAATCAATAAACCGGACCATTCTGCCACCACAGTTCCTAAGGCCACACCTTCCACCTTCATCCCCAGCACAAAAACAAAACACAAGCTACACAAAATATTAATAACATTTACAGCAATAGCAATATACATAGGAAAACGGGAATTCTGCATTCCAATAAACCATCCCTTAAAGCCATACATAGCCAGGACCGCCGGAGCTCCCCATATACATACACGGAAATAAGCAACAGCATACTCCTCCACCTCAACACTGGTGTCTATCAGCCAAAAAGCCAACCTTTCGACAGGATACTGCAACAGTAAAATACACAAAGACGACAATAAACCGACACTGACAGCCTGAACCAACACCCGCATTTCGGCATCCGGATCCTTACGCCCGTAAGCCTGAGAGGTCAACCCACTGGTTCCCATCCGCAAAAATCCAAAATTCCAGTACAAAATATTAAACAATAGTCCACCTACCGCAATAGCTCCAATATATGCAGCAGCCCCTAAATGTCCCACGATGGTTACATCTACAAGTCCCAATAGCGGAACTGTAATATTTGAAATAATTGAAGGGATAGCCAACCGTAAAATTCTACGGTTCATTAAATTACTTTTCATAAACAACCTGCGGCCAACTCAATTCGAAATACCTATCATTCATATTTTGCCAGGTCCTTAATGGTATATAGGTAGATAATCCACTGAACTTATCAACCGGAAATAATTTCCCATTAAATTTGGTGGTAGAAAAAGGATATATCATATCCGCAAGTAAAGAACTAAAAACTTCATATTGGGCTGTTGTCGCTACTTGCTTCAGGTATTCACCCAAGTCAAAGAATACATTCTGATTATATGCAATCAGAGGATAACGCCACACCTCTGATGACGATAGCAAAGCAACTTCTTCGGCTCTCCCCTTCAATATCTCCCGTACACATTCAGCCAAATCTTCCAACTTACTGGTCCTGGTCAATGCAATGGTACCACTCTGCCATTCTCCGCCCCATTGATGGTTTTCATAATAATTTACAAATTCCCGGCATACCTGTTTTAATTCATCCTCCCCTCCCCAGAGTAAAGGCATGATCTTACTATAAGGCATTCCGTCAGCCATTATTTCTGCCGGAGAAGCTATAATATAATCAGCTTTATGCCTCAGCTCATAGACAACTTCTATGGCAGACATAAAACAAGCATCAAATAAAATAAAATGATATCCATCGGGTAAAGCCGATTTCCACTCAGCTATCTCCATCTGACTATCCCCATACTGTCCTTCACCCGGATGTTCATCCTCTCCAATAATCTTTGTCTGAGGCACATTTCCTCTCCTCACACTAAATGCCCGGGCATTCGGAAAAGAAGCATTTGCAGGCAACCATCCGGTACCATGCGACCAGATGATCAAACCATAGGAAGAAGCCGGATATAATTCCTGAGTACGTCTCGTTACCCTCCTTACCACCTCAGGTGAAGCAGAATCTTCCTCGGGATATTGTTCGATTGTATCCAGCACACAATTTCCTCCTTTATTTTCTATCGTCATCAGCACAGGATCCGCATAGACCGGATCATAATAAATGACCAGTCTTCCATTTACATGTCCCATGCCTTCTTTTATTGCTTCTAAATTTTTCCAGGCATATCCATTAGCATCCAAGTTGTTATCTGCAGCCATATAAAGCAATACCGTACGCTCAATCACAGGCTGGACAGACTCAGATTTGTGACACCCCGATAAGAACAACCATATACATAAACCTATAACCCAGAAATTCACTCCGGATTTCAATTTCATCTTCATATTTTAACTCCTTATTAACGGGGTGAAGATACGAAAAAGAATCCATTTTGTTTAAAAGCAAAATCATGATATGGTATTTTTTTCCCCGATAGATTTGATTTATACGAGAAAACATTATATTTGCCACCCAAAACAGGAGATATAAAACTATGGTGTAAAAATTATATCTTGCCTGAAAAAATGATATATCTCAAAATCTGCCAAGCATGCAACCTGTCATTTATCCTGTTGAAAAAGATAAACTTATAGCTGAGCTGACCGAAGAACATTTTGTCCGGAAAACCAATAAGGCAGGAAATGAAATTTATACTTTCAATTCACAAAATGCCCCGAACCTAATGAGAGAAGTCGGACGGATACGCGAACTGACATTCCGGAGTGCCGGTGGAGGTACCGGCAAAGAAATCGACATTGACGAATTTGATACAGCCGAAAGCACGCCTTATGAACAACTGATTGTATGGGATCCCAAAGAAAAAGAAATACTGGGAGGGTACCGTTATATATTATGTGACCACCTCGCTCTAAACAAAGAAGGAGAACCTAACCTGGCTACGACAGAATTGTTTCGTTTTTCGGAATCTTTCAAAAAAAATTATCTGCCTAAAATGATTGAATTGGGACGTTCGTTTGTACATCCACTTTATCAATCTACCCGTATGGGACGCAAATCTGTATTTGCCCTGGACAATCTATGGGACGGTTTAGGAGCACTGACAGTAGATCATCCTGAAATAGAATATTTTTTTGGGAAAGTCACTATGTATACCAGCTTTAACATACAAGCCCGGAATATGATTCTTTTCTTCATGCAAAAATATTTCCGGGACAACCAGCAATTGGTAACTCCAATACATTCGTTAGATGTAGGTATCGATAAAAAGAAAATGCAACAAATCTTCACCGGAAATAATTACGATGAAGATTACAAGATCTTATCACATTATGTACGGGAACTGGGTGAAAATATTCCTCCTTTAGTGAATGCTTACATGAGCCTTTCCCCTTCGATGAAAACTTTTGGTACGGCTGTTAATCCGGGATTTGGCGGAGTTGAAGAAACAGCAATCCTCATTAAAATTGCTGATGTGTATGAAGCTAAAAAGAAAAGGCATATTGCCACTTATATCCCCAATCTCATCAATCGATTGAAAAAGAAATAATTGGCAACTAAGAGCTTTAGAATTTTTCGTTTTATAAGCTCTTAGTTACGATTTTCAATTTTCTTCCTTCTCCACTCCCGCAATTTGTTCTACATTCAGGTCACTTTCATTGCTATTGGAAGCAATATCATAATGCCGTAAAGGATTTTCCCCCAGTTCAGCATTCATAACCCGGTTATTATAGACATCAATAGCCAGATAAACTGCGCTCCGCATACCCGATTCGTCAGCAATTCCCTGTCCCGTGATATCATAAGCCATCCCGTGAACTGTAGAAGTATATACAATAGGTAAACCAGCCAATAAGACAGCTCCACCATTTCCTTCAATAGTCTTAAAAGGAATCATCCCCTGATCGTGATACATGGCCAGGATAACATCAAATTTCTCAAACTCTACTCCTGTAAACAAAGCCTCCGGAGCATAGGGTCCTAAAGCCATGATGCCATTGTTCCGGGCTTTTTCCATCGCAGGAATGATAATATTCTTTTCCTCCTCCCCATACAGACCATTTTCACCGACATGAGGATTCAACCCCAATACAGCAATCCGGGGCTTACGAATAGTAAAGTCCTTCCGTAAACAACTATCCAATAAACGAAGTTTATTATAGACATTATTAAAAGTAATATGCTCTGCCACTTCCTTAAAAGGCAAATGATTGGTGACAAATCCCATCTTCATCTTTTCACCTACCAATAAAGGCATCACATTACGCACCTCATACCGACTGGCAAAATAAGCAGGACAACCAGAAGCAGGCTGAAAAGAATTACACCCCTGCGGAGCACCAACCAAAACATCAATTCCTTTCTGATCCAGACAATCTAAAGCCGCATTCAATGCAACCATAGCTGCCTCATCCGATTCAGGTGTCTCCTGTCCCAGATCCACCTTTATCCCATCATCAACACAGTTTATAATGTTACAACGCTTCGCATTTGCATCCTGAGCTTTCTGTATACTATTCAAAGTAAAATTCTCTATATTCAAAGCCTTACGGTGATAGGCTGCAACTTTAGAAGAACCAAATAACAAAGGAGTACAAATCTCACAGATTTTATTTTCTGCCATCATCTTTATTATCAATTCATAGCCAACACCATTGGCATCTCCGTGGGTAAACCCTACAATTAATCTATTTTCCATATTTTAAACTCATTTGTCCGAATAAGTCCACTGACTTATTTATTATTTTGGTAATCTATTGAAATAAAAGCTACTACAACATTTTAATGTATCACTCATTTTGCCTGAATACTCCTTATTCCCCCATTTTCAGACATCCGAACAACTGGATATCCAAACAACATCAAACACTAGACAAAGATATAATTAATTAAGAGTTTTTCCAGCTTTTATTTTGAAAACTAATTTTTAATTCATACGTTTGCATGCAGATCAGCATAGTTCAGCATAGTGGTGTAATGACAAAGAAATTTTCTAACTCGATCTCAAAGGTTAACCTCATTATAGATACCATCAATGAAAAAATCATTGACGGTAGGTTGACTGTCGGAGATAATTTACCTTCTATCAATGGGATGAGTCAACAATGCGGCGTATCACGTGATACTGTATTTAAAGCTTATACAGAACTAAAAACAAGAGGAATAATCGATTCAACTTCTACAAAAGGTTATTTCGTAAAAGAAAAACTTTATAATGTATTACTATTATTGGACACCTATTCCCCTTTTAAGGAAACTCTTTACCGCAATTTCACCGAAAATCTGGAAAACAAAGATTATAAAGTTGATGTCTTATTTCATCAATATAACGAACAGTTATTTAAAACCATCCTCCGGGACAGTATAGGACGCTATAGTTACTACCTCATCATGAATTTCAGCAACGACCGTTTTTCAGAAGAACTGAATGCACTCCCGGCAAACAAACTGTTACTGTTGGACTTTGGAAACTTTGACAAAGGTGAATTTTCTTACATCTGTCAGGATTTTAACCAGGCATTCTATGATTGCCTGACAGAAGCAGATGAAAGATTCAGGCATTACCGGAAAATCATCCTGTTTTTCCCGAAAGAACTGATGCACCCGGCTAGCGCCATTGACTACTTTGTCAGATATTGCAATGACAAAAAATTCGATTTCGAGGTAATCCACCGTACCCCGACTGAAAAAGACATTCAAGCCGGCTGTGCATACATTTGCCTTAAACAACAGGATTTGGTCAACGTGATCCGTACTTGCAATCGTTATAATTATAAGGTGGGAGAAGATATTGGTATCCTGATCTATAATGATATGCCTGTACTCGAAATCATAAAAAAAGGAATATCTTCCATTTCTGTCGATTTTGCAGAAATGGGAAAAAAAGCAGCAGAATTTGTGAAATCAAAACATAAAATACAGGAATACCTGCCTACCCGTTTGGTACTCAGAAATTCCCTTTAAACAAAATAAATTTCAGCACAGTTCAGCACAGAAATTACAAACAGATAACTAAAAAAAGTATTATGAAACAAGCAAGATTTATCGGAGAATATCCGAAAGTTGGGATTCGTCCCATTATTGATGCCCGTCAGGGTGGTGTCCGGGAATCACTGGAAGAACAAACAATGAACATGGCTAAAAGTGTTGCCGACTTGATCAGTAGTGAACTGAAATACAGCGACGGAACTCCCGTTCAGTGTGTCATCGCAGACTCAACTATCGGTCGTGTACCTGAAGCGGCTGCCTGTGCCGAGAAATTCCGCAAAGAAGGTGTAGGGGTAGTCATTTCAGTGACTCCGTGTTGGTGTTATGGAAGTGAAACAATTGATTATGATGGCCGGATGCCGCAAGCCATCTGGGGATTCAACGGAACCGAGCGTCCGGGAGCCGTTTATCTGGCAGCAGCACTGGCTGGCCATAGTCAAAAAGGCATGCCTGCTTTTGGTATTTATGGACACGATGTACAGGACGCCGGCGACAAAACTATACCTGAAGACGTAAAAGAAAAATTAATACGCTTCACAAAAGCAGGTATTGCAGTAGCCACCATGAAAGGCAAGAGTTACCTGTCTATCGGTAATGTAGCTATGGGTATTGCCGGAAGTATTGTTAATGCCGACTTTTTCCAGACTTACCTGGGAATGCGTAACGAACAGGTTGATATGAGCGAGGTGATCCGCCGTATCGATGAAGGAATTTACGATAAAGAAGAATACGCCAAAGCAATGGCATGGACTGAAAAATATTGCAAGGTAAACGAAGGAACAGATTTCAATCCTGAAAAGAAAAAGAAAAACCGGATAGAACTGGACGCCGATTGGGAATACGTTGTAAAAATGTTCATTGTATTCCGTGATCTGATGTGTGGAAATCCTAAATTACGGGAAATGGGCTTCAAAGAAGAAGCATTGGGCCACAATGCCATTGCCGGAGGTTTCCAGGGCCAGCGTCAATGGACCGACCATATGCCTAACGGCGACTTTGCAGAAGCTTTCATGAATACCTCTTTTGATTGGAATGGTATTCGCGAAGCCTTCGTTTTTGCAACGGAAAATGACTCTTTAAACGGAGTGGCCATGCTATTTGGTAAATTATTATCCAATAGCGCCCAAATCTTTGCTGACGTTCGTACTTATTGGAGTCCGGAAGCTGTAGAACGGGTAACCGGCAAGAAACTGACCGGAGCTGCCGCCAATGGTATCATTCACCTGATCAACTCGGGAGCTGCCACCCT
>URJC01000033.1 GCA_900548135.1 uncultured Odoribacter sp.
TGGGTGCATTTTATTTGCCGGAATTTGATATGAGCAGAATGTGCGCCTTTTATACCGGGGAATCGAAATATGATATAACTAACGAGACGTATTTTGACAGCAAACGGGGTGAATTGACGGAAATAGCCGTACAGTCTTATTCTTGGTTGCGACCCAAAAATTTTATATGGGAAAAGAACTATACTTTTTTGGGCCCTATTAATTTGATTATAAACGGACTTTCCGAAGAAATTGAAGGTGATCCCGAAACCCGTAATTATGTGAAAGGAGAAGCTTTGGTGTGGAGAGCGTATGCTTATTATAAGCTGTTACAATTCTATGTACCGATGGAGGGTAATGAATATGGTATCCCTATTTACTTGAAACCTTATGAAAATGTCGGTACTGCCCAACCTGGACGGGAAACCCAAACAACGGTTTACCGCCGGATCATCGCCGATTGCGAAGAGGCGCTCGCTCTGATGGAAAAAACGCCTAAAAAGAGTTGGAATTTGGCTTATGACAAGAATTTCATTCATTCCCTGCTGGCTGACGTATATTCTTTCAAGGCTTTATCGGCGGCGAGGGAAGATGGAGATTGGGAAAAAGTAGAAAAATATGCTTCTTCGGTATTAGAAAGAAAATCTTTCAACGGCAGAGATGTTGAGGCTTTTAAGGCCATATTCGATTGTAGTCCTGAAACCGGTTTACAAACGCTGTCTTCGAGAGAATTCACGCTTCGGATTATTGACGGTTCTAATAGTCAAATGATTGACTTTAAAAATGCATATACCCAGGGAGAGGAGCTAAGGTCGGTTGCGGACGGAATTGCAGATGCGGCGTGGTATGCCCGGTATAAGGACGATGATATTCGCAAAGAAGCCTGGTTTAAGGAGGCGGACGGAGTCATTTTAAACAACAAATACAATTTGTGGGGAACCAATGGAAAGCCGATTTCCGGTGGTTGCATTATGCCTTTCAGAACAGCGGATATGTATCTGTTGAAAGCGGAAGCTTTGTATCGTTTAGGAAAGGAAAGTGAGGCAAAAGTGGTATTGGATGACTTTAAGGCAGGAAGGTATTTGGATGTGGAAGGTTCTTATACGGAATCGGATTTTTGGCAGGAATTGCTTAAAGAAAGGAAACTGGAATTCTATCAGGAGAATGATGTTTTGTGGTTGGATATGAAACGCATGGGTATTACTGTAGAAAGGAAAATAAATGGACAGAATCATGTGCTGAAATCCAATGATTTCAGATACTGTTTACCGATTCCGTTGGAAGAAATCGCTGTCAATAAGAATATCGAACAAACTCCGGGATGGGAAAATGTTATCTTTTGATTTAATACTAAGATGGATATGAAAATAAATTATTTGATATTTTGGATGTTATTCCTGGGAGTGGCCGGATGTTCTCCCAGTGAGTATAAATTTATGGAGAATGGATATATTGATGTGGCGGATGTTTCCAAAATAGTGCTTCGTCCGAATCACTATCAGTTGCTTACAGACGGTTATGCCCAGGTTGATTTATGTCCGGTGGCTTTCAATGAAGCCGGAATTGAGTACCGGAACGAGAAACTGAACGATGATATGTTTGAGTGGGAAACGGTGGAAGGCAGGAAATTGCCGCGTTATTTTTCCACAGCTGACCAGGCATTGAACGAGTCTGTTTTTCAAGTGTTCTGCCGCTTGAAAGGAACCGATTTAATATCCGATACCGTCAGCATTACAATGAAGGAGCCCTTGCAGGTTCCCTTGTACGAGGAATTTACCATTCCTGTTGTTTTTCATGTGGTGGTAAGCGAAGAGGAAGTACTCACTTACGGCAATTTGTCGGCAGAAAGAATTACGGAAGCCATGGAGCGGTTGAATAATATTTTCTCGGGCAAAGCTACCCGCAATGCTACGGGAGTAAATACAGGCATTCAATTTGTGTTGGCACAATATAATCCTGCCGGAGAGCTGATGGATGAACCGGGAATTAACCGGGTGACGGTGGAAGAGGTTGCGGAAGGTACGCCGCCGGATAAATATCATCGTTTTTTAAGCCAGAACAATGCCATCTGGCCGCATGAGAAATACCTGAATATCTGGCTCATGTCAGAAACAAAATATCCGAAATTCTGGAATAGCATTACTAAATTATGTGTGCCCAAATACAGATTGGGTAGTGAAACCTTACCGGGTTTGTCATTACCTCCGGTGCCATCGACATGGGTGCCTAAAGTGGAACAAATCGGTATCCTTTTTAGAATGAGCACATTCCAGTATTTCCAACGGAGCATTGATGCCACAGCCGAACGCGAGTTAGTGACTTGTATCGGTAACTATTTGGGATTATTGGACACCTGGAAAATAAACAATAGCAATGTAAACGACCAGTGCAACGATACATTTGTTTATGGAATAGTAAATAACAACGGTTCATTAGGAATAAATTCTTCCTGGAATAAAGAGGTTGGTTCCTACCGTTTTTTGTCCGAAAATATCATGGACGATCCGACTGGGGTGCATAGATCGGTTTCCAAGGACCAGGCGTTGCGGATGTATTGGGTGTTGAAGAATTGTGCCGGCCGTAGCATGTGGCAGTCTGACTTTGCATTGACCGGAAAAGAATAAAATTATAAAAACAAATTATTTATGAAAAAAACATTATTATTGGTAGCGGCTCTGTTTTGTTTTGTGGGCCTGAATGCTCAAGGGGTTATTTTTGAGAAGGGTACATGGAAAGAAGTGCTTGAAAAAGCGAATCGGGAAAATAAAATCATCTTTGTAGATATTTACACCAGTTGGTGCGGTCCCTGTAAGAATGTGGCGAAGACGGTTTTCCCGAATGCTGAATTCGGGGCTTATTATAATGAACATTTTATCAATTTTCAGGTAGATGCAGAGAAAGGTGAAGGTCCTGCATTTGTAAAAACTTATCCGGCAACAGGTTATCCTACTTTTTACTACATCAATGGAAAAGGTGAAGTGCTCAGGACATTTACAGGAGCTAAAAATGTACATGAGTTTGTTCAAGAAGGCAAAATGGTGAATTTAACCGCCAAATATGGAGGTTTGGAGGCCATGAAAAAGACCATTGAAGCCGGAAAAGCTGACAGAGAAACGATCAACCTTTATTATGATGCAGCACCGGCTGGTGAAAAACCTTTTGCCATCAATGCCATACTGAAAGCCATGACGGATGAAGAACTCGTGGATTTGAAAAATCCCTATATGTGGAAACTATCCCTATATGACAAAGCCTTGTGCGAACGTTTTATCGATGTTATCATCAAGTGTGGCAGGACTGACGGAGAGTTCAGCCATGCTATCGTGTTTCCGTTCCAGGCTTTTCTGTCTGACCGGTTGGACGAAAGTATCATGAAAGGGGACCGGATCAGGTTCGATGAGTTGATGAAGTTGAAAGAACGTTTCAATGCTTATAAAGGCCATTTACTGGATGGTGACGCTTACTTGATCCGTGACAGGGGTATTTTCTGGGCAACGCCGGAGTATCTGGAGTTGTGTTTTCTGGTCCGCAGCAAATCGGATGATGCACGCATAAAAGAATTAGCGGTATCCTATATGGAAAATTTAATGAAGACCTATCCTATCGATTCTCTGCATGCCAATCCCAGGTATGTATATTTAAAAAATATGGTATTTGAAAATGTGGAATATCTGGTCGGCAAACTACCATGTAACCAATTTATGGAAATGTACTATATGTGCGCCGGAACGATTTTAGGCATCACCGATTATTTTTGGAGAGTATCCCCTTCTGATAAGAAAACGGTGAAACTATGTCAATCCTGGGTTGATTATGCTAATGCCATGCAACCCTATCATCAAAAGATTCCTTTCGGGGCAGCCAGTATGAGCTATCGTTTGGGGAATTTCAAACGTGCAGAGCAGATTTTGCTTGAATCTCAAAAATTACAGCAGGAAGAATTAAAAGTGAAACAACCGGGTTTGCTGAAAAACTATACCGATATGTTGCGTGATATCCGTAACCGGAAGTTATAAAAAGGAAAGACAGGATTGTAAGTTTAAGCCTGTCGTTTTCCGGAACTGTTTGGAAATATGAACTGCACCCAAAAAATCAGACAAAATTTTTTTGGGTGCAGTTCGGTTTTAAAATATATTATCTTTGCAACAAAATCAATAACAATGGGAAACGGTAAAATATATGTGGTCGGTATTGGGCCGGGAAGTGAGGAGGATATTACTCCGGCAGTGAAAAAAGCGGTATCAATTGCGGATGCTATTGTCGGGTATAAATATTATTTTTCTTTTATACAGTTTCTGGTAAAAGCAGATGCGGAATGCGTAGATACCGGGATGCGGAAAGAACGTGACCGGGCGGCAACGGCTTTTGATTATGCAGAACAGGGGAAAACAGTATGTGTGATTAGCTCCGGAGATGCTGGAATTTATGGAATGGCACCTTTGATTTGGGAAATGAAATGGGAAAGGAAGTCAGAAGTTGAAATTGAGGTGTTGCCGGGTATTAGTGCTTTTCAAAAGGCAGCTTCTTTATTAGGAGCTCCCATTGGTCATGATTTTTGCGTTATTTCTTTGTCGGATTTACTGACTCCTTGGGAGAAAATAGAGAGACGGATTCAGGCAGTAGCAATAGCAGATTTTGTAACGGCCGTTTATAATCCTAAAAGTGACGGTCGTTACTGGCAGTTGCATCGGTTGAAAGAAATTTTTCTTAAAGAACGTTCTGCTGTAACCCCTGTGGGATATGTCCGTCAGGCCGGACGTGAGGAACAGGAAGTTGTTGTCACTACTTTGGCAGATTTCGATCCGGAGCAGATAGATATGTTTACTGTTGTACTAATTGGTAACAGTCAGTCCTATAATTATCAGGATAAAATAATTACCCCCCGTGGATATTACCGGGAAATGACACACGGAGACGGGGGGAGGGGATCAAAGCCAGGTCAGGAGATTATGATCCGTAGTTTCCGGACGATCGCTTCGGAGTTGAAGCATCCGGATATCCCATTGGATCGGAAATGGGCTTTATTGCATACGATTCATACAACTGCCGATTTTGACATGGAGAATATTTTTTATGCCGATGAAGGGGCAGTGGAGACGGTCTATAATGCATTGAGTGGTGGAAAGGTAAAAACCATCATTACAGATGTTACCATGGCAGCTTCGGGGATTCGTAAAGGTGCTCTCGAACGTTTGGGATTAAAAGTGAAATGTTATCTTTCAGATGAACGGGTGGCAGAAATGGCGACCCGGATGAATATTACGCGTACTCAGGCAGGGATCCGATTGGCTGTTGAGGAGTATCCGGATGCCTTGTATGTTTTCGGGAATGCACCTACGGCACTGATGGAACTTTGTTTATTGATGAGGCGTGGAAAAGCCCGGCCTGTTGGGGTGGTTGGAGCTCCTGTCGGATTTGTGAATGTACGGGAATCAAAATATATGCTGAAGTCGTTTGAAGATGTGCCCAAGATTATTATCGAAGGAAGAAAAGGAGGAAGTAATCTGGCGGCAACCATCGTGAATGCCATTCTTTGTTTTGATGATGCAGAGCAGTTATTGCCTGGGAGAGATCTTTAAAATGAGGTTTGACTGAGTTTGCCTGATGGTGATGAAAATTCGTTTGACAGAGAAACAAGATGTGATATATTCTGGTGGAGCACGGAACTCCGGGAATTGCGTTCCAAAAAACGGTTAAACCAGAAACTAATCATTAGTAATGAAAAAATTCTATATCATAGGCATTGACGATAGCCGTCAGCAGGAATTTAATCCTGAAGTGAAAGCAATTGTAGCTACTCATCGGGTATTTTCGGGTGGAAAACGTCACTATGAATTAATACATGAACATTTGCCTGAACAGTATATCTGGATTGATATTACAGTACCTTTGGATGTTGTTTTTGAAAAATACACGTCTTATTCTGAAGTGGTGGTTTTTGCTTCAGGTGACCCATTGTTTTTTGGGTTTGCCAATACCGTGAGAAATCGGTTACCGGAAGCAGAAATACGGGTGTTCCCCTGGTTTAATTCTTTGCAAACCCTGGCACATCGGTTGGTCATGCCTTATCAGGATATGGAGATTGTTTCCCTGACAGGACGTCCCTGGCATGAGTTTGACCGGGCTCTGATCGAAAGAAAAGCGAAAATCGGGATTCTGACGGATCGGCAACATACTCCGGTGGCTGTTGCAAAACGGATGTTGGCATACGGATATTCCGGTTATCGGATGACGATTGGAGAGATGCTGGGAAATGCAGATGAACAGGTGAGGACGATGGAGTTGCCGGAAGTTGCCCATTCAGATTTCCGTTTTCCTAACTGTCTGATCCTTGAAAAGATTACAGAACGTGAGCGCTTTTTTGGAATTCCGGAGAGTGAATTTTATTTATTAGACGGTCGTACTAAAATGATTACTAAAATGCCTGTCCGTCTGCTTACACTGAGTATGCTGGATCTGCATAACAGATGTAGTTTCTGGGATATCGGATTTTGTACCGGTTCGGTTTCTATTGAAGCCAAATTGCAATTTCCGCACTTGCATATTACTGCTTTTGAGGTTCGTGAAGAAGGGCAAGAGTTGATGGAGAGAAACAGTCGGAAATTTGGTACGCCGGGAATAACGGCAGTGACTGGCGATTTTACAGCGACTGATTTATCAGTTTATCCTATTCCGGATGCTGTTTTTATTGGTGGACATGGGGGAAAATTGGCTCAGATACTTACCATATTGACAGGTTTAATGTCTCCGGGAGGAATTGTTGTATTTAATTCAGTTTCGGAAGAAAGTCTGAATTTATTTCGTCAGGAAGCGGTCAGAACTGGGTTTTGTTTAACAGATGAATGCAGGATAGCAGTCAGTAATCATAATCCGATCACCGTGTTGAAAGCTTGTTTGGTATTATAAGAGGTGAATCATTGTAAATCTAAAATTATAAATCGCTCTATGCTTAATTTAATCCGGAAGTCGTTGAAAACAGCTAAACATCACCCGCGTTTGGGAGGTTTGGAAATTTTAAAATATATAGGGCCTGGCTTATTAGTAACAGTTGGGTTTATTGATCCGGGTAACTGGGCGTCCAATTTAGCGGCAGGTGCGGATTATGGATATGCTTTGCTTTGGATGGTGTCATTGTCTACAGTGATGTTGATTATTTTGCAGCACAATGTGGCTCATCTGGGAATTGCTACGGGTTTGTGTTTATCGGAAGCAACCATGACTTATATTAAGCCGAAATATGCTAAAATGATGTTATGGACTGCGATGGGTGCTTCTGTCTCGACTTCACTGGCTGAAATCTTAGGTGGAGCCATTGCACTTGAAATGTTGTTCCATGTTCCGGTTAGAATCGGAGCTGTTCTGGTGACAATTTTTGTAACGATTATGTTGTTTACCAATTCTTACCGGGTTATCGAACGTTGGATTATTGCTTTTGTTTCGATTATCGGGTTATCTTTTATTTATGAATTATCTTTGGTTCATGTCGATTGGGGAGAGGCAGCTTTGGCTTGGGTGACTCCATCATTTCCGGAAGGTTCGATGGTTGTGATCATGAGTGTACTCGGAGCAGTGGTGATGCCGCATAATTTATTTCTTCATTCCGAGGTTATTCAGAGCCGGCAATGGAACCTTGAAGACGATAAAGTGATTCGCAAGCAGTTGCGTTATGAGTTTTGGGATACTTTCTTATCCATGATGATCGGTTGGGCGATCAATAGTGCTATGATTCTTTTGGCTGCAGCTACTTTTTTCAAAAGTGGCAGTACTGTGAATGAATTGCAGGATGCGAGTGCTTTGTTACATCCTCTTTTGGGGAATAATGCGGTTGTTGTATTTGCCGTGGCCTTGCTTTTTGCCGGGATTGCTTCAACGATTACTTCCGGAATGGCTGCCGGTTCGATTTTTGCCGGGATCTACCGTGAGCCTTATGACATCAAAGACAGTCATTCGCGTTGGGGAGTGTTGTTGTCCTTGGTAATTGCTTTGATTATTATTATGCTCGTGTCTAATCCTTTTATGGGATTGATTTATTCGCAAATGATCCTTAGTATTCAGTTGCCGGTTACAATTTTTCTTCAAGTTTATCTGACTTCTTCCGGGAAAGTAATGGGTAAATATAAAAACCGGACTTCTACAAAATGGATTCTGTATACTTTAGGAGGAATTGTGACTGTCCTGAATTTGATGTTGTTTATTAGTATGTTTTAAGCTATAGGGGTGTGGATATTGTGCGGTAAAGTAATCTTAAGTTTTTGTCTGTGTAATTTGTGATAGATGATAACAAATGAATTAGAGCAAAAGTGGCAGCGGATTCAGCAGGCGATGCAACGGCAAGAAGCAGATGGCTGCCTGTTGTCGATGAATATGAATTTGTATTATGCGTCGGGACAAGTGTTTAACGGTTATTTTTATCTTCCGGCAGAGGGAAATCCCTATTGGTTTGTGAAACGTTTGACAATAGGTAAAACAGGACAGGTACATGTAATCCGGAAACCAGAGCAGATGCCTGAACTTTTTCAGAAGCTGGGTTTACCGCTGCCCCGGAAGTTATTGCTAGAAGCTGATGAACTTCCCTATAATGAATATGTTCGTTTACAAAAAGTGTTCCAACCGGAACAGACAGGAAATGCTTCGTCCTTGCTTCGGCAAATCAGAATGATAAAAACGCCTTGGGAAATTGAACAAATGCGGATTTCTGCCCGGCAACACGAGGCTGTATACCGGAAAATTCCGTCCTGTTACCGCCCGGGAATGACAGATATAGAATTCCAGATCGAAATTGAACGGCAGATGCGATTACATGGTTCGTTGGGGTATTTCCGGGCTTTCGGTGCCAATATGGATATTTTTATGGGAAGTCTGTTAGCCGGGGATAATGCAGCGGTACCTTCTCCGTTTGATTTTGCCTTAGGAGGAGCGGGTATGCATGCTTCCGGCCCTTTAGGTGCAAATGGTACGATGCTACGGGAAGGAATGGCAGTTATGGTAGATATGTCGGGAAATTATACAGCGTACCAGACAGATATGACCCGTATGTTCTCAATAGGGAAATTGCCGGAAAAAGCTTATCAGGTTTATCGGATAGCCTTGGAAATCCAGACTCGAATGGAACAAACGGTGAAACCGGGAGTGCTTTGTGCAGATCTTTATTATAATGCCTTGGGTATAGTGAAAGAAAAAGGACTTGAGGATTGTTTTATGGGGACCCATTTTCAGGCAAAATTTGTCGGGCATGGGGTTGGCTTGGAAATTAACGAATTGCCTGTATTAACACCCCGGTCAAACGACGTTATGCAACCCGGTATGATTTTTGCTTTTGAGCCAAAATTCGTTTTGGCAGGAATCGGAGCAGTGGGGATTGAGAATACTTTTTTAGTAACAGAAATGGGTGTGGAGAAAATAACCTTGTTGGATGAGAGTATCATAGAATTGGGTTAGGATAACTTTTTTGAATATATAGCAGTAATTAAATTATACAAATGAGATGAAGACAGCCATAATGATAGCTTCAGATGCCGGAGCACAAATTGCCGGACTGCTCCGGAAAGAATTAGGACAGGAAGTAACTGTATTCTCAGTTAAAGAACGCGAAAAGTGTGTGCAGATTGACTCGATAACTGATTTTGTGGCAAGGTATTTCAACGATTACGAAGCCTTTGTTTTCATCGGTGCAATGGGGATTTGTGTGCGGGCAATTGCCCCTTGTATTGGTTCAAAATATAATGATCCGGCAGTAGTGAATATTGATGCAACCGGGCATTTTGTGGTATCTGTTTTGTCCGGGCATGTTGGTGGGGCAAATGAATTGACAGGGCGATTGGCCCGTATGATTGGGGCCGAACCAGTTATATCGACGCAGAGCGACACCACTGGATTGTGGGCACTGGATTTATTGGGTAAAAAGTACAATTGGAAGTTGGAACATAGTGGTTCGATGAATCATTTTATCACGGCATTTGTAAATCGTTGTCCTACAGCTTTGTTATTGGATATAAAAGATAAAGGGACTGAATACCTGGAACGTACTCGCCCTGAACATGTGGATGTGTATTATGATTTTAAAGATATTCCTACAGAAAAATATGAATTGATTATTGCAGTAACTCCTTGGTTATATGATACCGGCATTCCCATTTTCTATTATCATCCTTCAGTGCTTCATTTGGGAGTCGGGTGCAGGAAGCAATGCAATCCTACCTGGATTTGGGCTTATATCTGCGATGAATTGAAACGTTACCGGATTTCACCTCTGTCGGTTGGTACAGTTGCAACTATTGAATTGAAAAAGGATGAACCTTTGATTGCTGATTTGGTGAAAAATCTGGGAGCTGGATTACGGATTTTTACTCCTGAGGACCTGAAAGACATTGAAGTCCCGAATCCTTCGGAAAAAGTGTTTGAAGTTACTGGTGTATATGGTGTTGCTGAGGCGGCTGCCTTGAAAAGTTCCGGGAATGTTAAGTTATTTTTGGAAAAACAAAAAGGACAGGTGACTTTAAATAATGACTTCACTTTTGCTTTGGCTTTGGATATTGAAGCTGAACGTAGTGGATTTATAGAGATTGTCGGGGCAGGTCCTGGTGATCCGGAACTGATTTCTGTCCGGGGAAAACGCTTGCTGGAGAAAGCCGACCTGATCCTCTATGCCGGGAGCCTGGTGCCAATCGAGCTCACTCATTATGCAAAGCCGGGGGCTACTGTGCGTAGCTCGGCTTCTATGACCCTGGAAGAGCAATTTGTATTGATGAAAGAGTTTTATGACCGGGGATTATTTATTGTCCGCTTGCATACCGGGGATCCTTGTATCTATGGAGCTATTCAGGAGCAAATGGCTTTTTTTGACCAGTATGGAATGCGTTATCACATTACACCTGGGATATCTTCTTTTTTGGCAGCAGCAGCAGCATTGCGTTCACAATTTACTATTCCTGAAAAGGTCCAGAGTATAATCTTGACTCGTGGAGAAGGGCGTACTCCTATGCCGGAAAGGGAAAAATTGCATTTGTTGGCCCGTTCACAGAGTACCATGTGTATTTTTTTAAGTGCTTCAATTGCCGAAGAAGTACAGCGTGAGTTATTGGAATGTTATCCTCCGGAAACTCCGGTTGCAGCTTGTTATCACCTGACTTGGAAAGACGAAAAGATTTTCCGGGGTGAGCTTCGTGAACTTGCTGCCATCATGAAGGAAAATAAGCTGACATTAACTACGATGATTGTAGTCGGTGAGGCTATTGGAAACAGAGAAGGGCTGTCGAAACTTTATTCCGGCCATTTCAAACATTTATACCGTTCATGATGTATGAAGACAGGGGTATTATGCAATGACACAATACCCCCGTCCCTATGTGCTGTTTTAATAACGGGCTTCGATAGTTTTCCAGTCGATGATACTCCAAAGTGCTTCCAAATGATCGGCCCGACGATTCTGGTAGTCCAGATAGTAGGAGTGTTCCCAAACGTCTATTCCGAGTAGCGGGGTATAACCTTTCGTAAGAGGATTTCCTGCATTACCTTCTTGCCGGATCAAAAGTTTACCTTCGGGAGTCTTGGCCAGCCATACCCAGCCCGATCCGAATATAGCGTTACCTGCTGCCATGAATTCTTTTTTGAAATTTTCGTATGTTCCCCATTCTTTTTCTATGGCTTGAAGTAATTTCCCCTCCGGCTGACGACGTGTTGAAGTAAAGAGTGTGATTCCAGGTTTGCGCTGCATTGTTAAAAATTGGCCCCTCTGACTTTTTGATAATTGTTTCCAGGTCAGCATCTTCAAATTCTGTACCTGCAATGAGCTTATTCAGATTATTGATGTAAGCCTGTAAATGTTTTCCATAATGAAAATCTATAGTCTGTTTGCTGATTACAGGTTCTAGTGCATTAGCTGCATATGGTAACTGGGGTAAAGTAAATTGTTTCATAACTTTCGTTTTTTGTGTTAAACATGTTTTGCCGTTGTGGGCTTGAGTGATTCCTGCAAGAGCAAGAAATACAGTTAACAGAATCATTTGAACGGCTTTTGTTTTCATCGTATTTCTATTTTTATTTCAAATTTAAAGAATAAAATAATACTTGTCAAATATTTATTATCGATGGGTAGATAGATAAAATTAATGTTCCTTGTATTTCAGTTATTTATATTCAATTTAAATAATATTAGGTTTGAAATTATTTTTATTTCTTAATGGGAATGGATTTGTAGGTCATGACTTTTCTCTTTATAAGAGATTAAAATCATTCAATTTATTTGTAAGAGGAGTTGCAGGGTTTATATTATTCTATTTCAAACCGTACTTGCATTGAATAGTTTAATTTAATGGTGCGAAAGTTGTCAGATGTTTTTGCGGTCGAGAAATATACATTACTTTGTGGAAAGGCTGAATAGATATTATCTTGTTGAGGTTCAACGATACGGATAACACTTCCTAATTTTTTACCTAAAGATTCTACCAGATACGTCGCTTTAATTTGTGCTGCTTGTAGGGCTTTTAATTTCCCTTTTTGGTGGTAATGCTGCATATTCTGATTTTTTAGTTCTCCTATATGCATGGAATTAATTCCTCTGGTATCAACAGCCTTTACAATTTCATTGATCTGATTGAAGTTGGTTAATGTAAGATCAAAATTTTTAGCAATCAGAAAATCGTGGCCTCGTTCCCGCCGGTAATCTCCCACTTCTCGCGTCCTGATCGCATCGTCCGTAATTCCTATATGGTATAAAGCTGTCTTCAGGTCCCGCTCGATTTGAGCCAGCGGGACTTTTGTCCGGTAGTCCTCCGGTTTGGACTTTCCGTCGAATTCTTCTTTAAAATATTCTTTTATTTCAATGATATAGTGGATTTCATCCGGTACGACCTCGATTTCAGAAGTTCCGGTTACTTCTATATAATGCCCGTCAGTTTTTTGTGCTTGTAAGGAAAAAGTATTCCATACCGCAAATAGCAATACGAATAATGATTTTGTTTTCATAAGATCAGTAATAATTTTGTTTATATAATTTGTCTGTAAAAGTAAAAATAATCAGGAAGTGGGGCAATACATCTGTTTCCTGTTGCATTTGATGTATTCGGTTTTTATCTGTATTTTTGTTCAAAATGAATCAGCAGATGATACTGGTATTTGGCGGAACAACAGAGGGCAGGGCGGCTGTGGCAACACTGGATGCTGCCGGACAAATTTACTATTATTCGACAAAGGGAAATTTGCAGCAGGTGGAAACGAAGCATGGAGTTTGTATTTCCGGAGCAATGGAAGTTGTACAAATTACAGCGTTTTGCCGGGAACACGAAATTCATTTATTGGTGGATGCTGCACATCCTTTTGCTGAGCAATTACACAGGAATATTGCACAGGCTGCTGAAGAATTGAATATTCCGGTGATTCGTTATGAACGGATTTATCCACCGCGTGATCCTGCGTGGATATGGTGTGATTCGTATACGGAGGTTTGCAGATGGTTGAAAAATCAGGGAATACGGAATCTACTGGCCTTGTCCGGAGTGCAGACCATTCCGAAATTAAAGGCTTATTGGTCCGAATATCCTTGTCGTTTTCGGGTATTGGATCGTCTTGAATCCCGGGAATTGGCTTTAAAATATGGTTTTCCGGTAAAAAATCTGGTATTCTGGGATGAAGGAAAATCAGAGGATGAACTATTGCTCCAACTACAACCTGATGCGATCCTGACTAAAGAAAGTGGTAACTCAGGTTATTTCTGTGAGAAAGTTGCTGCTGCCCGGAAACTGAATATACCGGTCGTTGTGATCAAACGCCCGGTTTTGCCTGATGGATTTTATATGGTAACCGGGAATAACGGTTTACGTCATCGTGTAGAGCGTTTATTGCCCGGATTTTTCCCTTTGAATAGCGGCTTTACTACCGGAAGTTGTGCTTGTGCTGCAGCGAAGTCGGCCTTATTGACTCTTCTGGCTGGGACAATTCAACAGCAGATCACCATTACTTTGCCTTGTGGTGAGGAGGTAGAATTGCCTGTTGCCCGTACCGAAAGTGAAGGACAGAGTGTGATTTGTACAGTTGTGAAAGATGCAGGAGACGATCCGGATGTAACCAATAAACGGGAGATTTCTGCCAAAGTTACTCTGACAGATCAATCAGGAGTACAGTTCCGTGCAGGAAAAGGAGTTGGGACGGTGACTTTGCCTGGTTTGGGACTGGAAATCGGAGAACCAGCCATTAATCCTGTGCCTAGGAAGATGATGATTAACGAGATAAAGAGATTGCTTGCCGCATATCAGTTAACTAAAGGGGTGATTGTAGAAATTGCCGTGCCGGGAGGAGAAGAACTTGGCCGGAAAACTTTTAATC
>URJC01000034.1 GCA_900548135.1 uncultured Odoribacter sp.
CCCGGAAAGAAGTGTCACGTTTGATGGCAAACAGAGTTGGTTCATTTACAAATTTTCCATCCAGGGCATATTCCATGCGTACCAGTCCCGGTGTAATAAAGGTAAAACGGGCATTGCCTATCACCACCGGATTTTTTACTTCGGTACAAAAACCGTAAAGTACATTTACACATAGCAAATAACCCATAATGAATATTGGTTTGATCAGTTTGCTTTTCATACAAAGTTAGTTTGGTTGAAATTTATTTATATGCGGCAAAAATAGAATATTCATTGGGTAAAATGCTATAAAAAAGTAGATTTATCAAAACAGGTTGCGTTATTTTGAAATAGGGAGAGTGAATTGGATTGTAAGAATGAAATGTTATTTTAATTAATCATTGTTAATCTTATTTGATATTATTTTGTCAATTGGAAATGGCTCTTGAATTTATGAAATGGTATAGTAGGAACTATCTGCCTATGATGGCTCTCAGGAAATATCAAATGTTTCTTACTGTCTTATTGTACCTATTGCAGAAAATGAGCCAATTTGTTATAGCTTGTAAGATGGCTAACAATTCACTATATTTGCAAAAATCAAAATTACAGGAAAGAAACAGACAATAATTAATTTACATACTGATTAAAAGCATTAGCTTTTATTCTTGCTATTGAAAATCGCCAATTTTTAGCAACCAAGAGTAAAGTGTTAATGCCCACGTTCTTATAAACGTGGGCTTTACTTATTTGGTTGCATGGTGTTTGGCGATACCTCAATAGCAAATGTAGTAAACCCACGTTTTTTTATGCCAAACACTCAACTACGGCCCATAGGAGAACTTGTTTTGCTCTGTCAGCGAGAAAAAGGAGGGCGGAAAATCCTGTCAGAAGAGGAAAAAAACTCGTATTCCGATTTTTTAGACGGGTCGGCATAATAGACAAGTGCTCGGAAACCATTCGATGTGCGTTCCGATAATGACGACATATCACTGCTGACATAATTGTAATATTACCAAGTTTGAAAAACGTTTAACATGAAGCAGGAAGAAGAGAATGAATTTATGAAACAATTATCTGAAAAGCGGCCTGACGCTTTTCGGAAGTTATTTTTAAATTTTTACAATGCGTTATGTTATTACGCCATGGGATATGTTAAGGAAAGAGAGCGGGCAGAAGATATTGTGCAAGATTTATTTACCCAGATATGGGAAAGTAAGACCTGTTATGTTTCTTACACGAGTTTTAAAACATTTCTCTATACCTCGGTGCGGAATGCTTGTGTAAACCTGTTAAAGCATAAAGAGGTTGAAAAGAAATACATTTGCTATATCCGGGAGCGTGAAACAGATGGAGGAGAAGCCGATGATTTGAGGATCATGGAGGAAGAGGTGTTCCGTTTATTGTTAGTGGCGGTTGAAGAGTTGCCTCCGCGGTGCCGGGAGGTGTTTGAGCAGGTGTTACAAGGGAAGAAGAACGAGGAAATTGCCGGGATATTGAATGTTTCTCCCTTGACCGTGAAGACTCAAAGAAGTATCGGGATGCGGATACTAAAGGAAAAATTAGGGCATATATATGAAATAATGATATTCCTGACTTCTTTAGTTTAATTGTAGGGAATTCCGGTAATATCGTTCATCTATTCGATGATAGAATGAGTGGGAATTGTTGAAATTTTTTTGCATTTCGACTTACTCCTTTTTTCTTTTCTTCTTGTCTTTAGGTTAAAATGTATAAAAATGAATGAAAAGAATTACGAGATTGTTAATTTGATCCGGCGTTTTTTACTGAATGATCTTTCTGAAGATGAACAGAGGATGTTGGATGCCTGGCGGGAAGAAAGCGAGGAACGTGAATTCTTTTTCCAGCGTATTCTGGCAGGGGAGGAATTTAAAGATCGGCAGGAAATATATAGGAAATCAGTCGCATTGGATGCTTATAAACGTTTTCAGTGTAAGAACCGGAAACGGAGGATGAATGCTTTCTGGCGCTGGGTGGCAGTTATATGTTTGCCTTTGTTGGTGGGAGGAATTTGGGTGCTTGTTGATCGGGTCCGGGAAAAGTCTCTTGAGATTGCAGAGAAAACGTTAGTAACTTCCGAACCGGAAGTCCGGGATAAGGTGATTCTTGTTTTGGCAGATGGGGAAAAAGTGGGGGTAAGTGCGATTGGGCAGGATTGTTTGCGGATGGGGGCGGCTGTAGTTTTGGGGAATGAAGGCAAACTGATTTATGATTCAGAGGGTGTGTCACCCGATTCGGCTGTAGTTGCCGAACCGGAAGTAAATAAGGTGATTACTAATACCGGGGGATTTTATTCCTTGATTCTTTCCGATGGTACCCGGGTGTGGTTAAATTCCGAGAGTGAGTTGGAATACCCGGTTCTTTTCAGTTCAGGGGAACGGGTTGTCAGGTTGGTGGGGGAGGCTTTTTTTGAGGTCACTCAGGATGCCGCACGTCCTTTTATTGTGGAGACGAGTGATATGCGCATGAGGGTGTTAGGGACTTCTTTTAATATCAAGGCTTATAAAGATGCCTCCCGTATCAGCACAACGCTTTTTACCGGAAAGGTTCAGGTGACCCCGCTGGCGGATGTCTCCCATAAAGTTGTACTTGTTCCCGGGCAACAGGCCGTTTGGGATTTGCAAACCCGGCAATTCTCGGTGGTTGAGGCAAACCTTGAGCATGTGGGGGCTTGGAAAAACGGATTGTTTGTCTTTCATGAAGAAAATATAGAAGTTGTCGCCCGGCAAATAGAACGGTGGTACGGGGTGAAATTTGTTTACCGGTTGGACCGTCGTGAGCAATATACACTGAATGGGTATTTCAGTAAAGATGAGTCGCTGAAAACACTTTTGGATATCTTTACTTTCATCAGCGGTTTAGAATTTGAAATGGATGGAAATATAGTTTATGTAAAAAATAAAATGGAGTAACTGTGAGAGGCGACTCCATTTTAAATGCCTTGTAGAGATACAAGGTTTAGTATAAATTAAAAAACAAATTTATGAAAAAAAGACTGAAAACAAAAGTTTTTTTAGGACTTTCATGCACATGCCAAAAGTTGTGTAGCGTTTTTACTCTACTTTTAGTCATGTTACTTGTTGGTTCGGAGTCACTTTTTGCCCAGAGGGCGGCAAAAGTGATAACGATTGATTTTAAAGACATGAGTGTCATGCATGCCTTATATGAAATCAATCGTTTAGGAGGAGAGGTATTGAACTTCCGGAAAGAATCCGTGATGAAGGAAACGAAGAAGATCACGCTGAAACGGGAGAATATTACGGTTTTTGAAGCTGTTAAAGCTTGTCTGGAGGGGACTGGTTTGCAGTGTTCAGAACAGTCGAACGGGCGGATTCTGATCGGGACTAAAGAAGAATCATCGTTGATGACGTTGACAGGGAGTGTCGTTGATGAGGATGGTAACCCGCTTCCGGGAGTAACGATTTTGTTGAAGAGAACTACGCTCGGTTCCGCTTCTGATATGGATGGTAAGTTCGTCCTGAAAATCCCCGAAACTTTCGTAAATGATACCTTGATTTTCTCGTTTATTGGGATGAAAATGAAAGGGGTTAGAATCGTGAAAGGGCAATATGTCTATAAAGTCACTTTGGAAGAGGAGGCACAATCCCTGGAAGACGTTGTGGTTACGGGATATTTCCAGCGCAAAAAAGTGAGCCAGACCGGAGCGGAGGTTGTCGTGGAGGGAGAGGAACTTCGTAAGGTGGGTTCTTTGAATTTGCTGCAGGCGATTTCGGCTTTTGACCCGGGTGTCCGTACATTGGAGAACAATGAGTTTGGTAGTGATCCGAACCGTATGCCCGAGATCACCGTGCGCGGTCAGAAAGGATTCGATTTGCGTAGTGAAGCAGACGATTCCCGTACGGATCCTAATGCCCCGCTTTATATCATGGATGGTATCGAGGTGTCGGCTCAGACAGTGTATGATATGGATATGAATCGTGTCGCTGCATTTTCTATTCTGAAAGATGCTTCTGCAACATCGTTATATGGATCGCGCGGTGCGAACGGGGTTATTTTGATTACGACCGTTCGTCCGCAAGCCGGAGAAATTAAGGTGACGTTGAACGGTAATTTCAATATCTCGGTTCCGGATCTTCGTTCATATAATTTGATGGAAGCCCGTGAGAAATTGGAATATGAGCGTCTTGCGGGAGTGTACAAGGCTAACGGGTATGACGAGCAGGCGCAGAAGGATATCATGTATAATAATGTTTTGAAAGAAATCGAACGTGGTGTTAACACGTATTGGTTGTCACAGCCGTTGAGAACTTCCGTGAATCAGCGCTACAGCGCTTTTCTTGAAGGAGGGGATGAACATTTCCGTTACGGGATCAACCTGAAATACGATAATGACAAAGGGGTTATGAAGGAATCCGGGCGCGAGAAATATGGCATTAACGTCTATTTCAGTTATGACATTGCGGGTAAATTAATCGCGCGGAATGATGTGATTGTTGATGATGTGAAAGCGACGAATTCTCCTTATGGGGCGTTTTATAAATATGCAGAGATGAATCCGTATGAACGTATTTACGATCCTGAAACGGGAGAGATGATACGGGAATTCAATGCAAACGGAACTACGGTGCGTAATGCTTTGGTAAATTCGCTGTTGCCTAATACATCGTATAATAAATACACCCAAATTCGTGATAACTTCCAATTGCAGTGGTGGGCAACCTCTCACCTGATGTTCCGGGGAAATATTGCCATTACTAAACAAACAGACCGCGATGAAGCTTACTTGTCACCGGAATCTGTAGAATTTGAAGGAAAAACGGATGCAGCAGAAAAAGGAAGTTATACGATAAGTAATGGAAATAGTGTTGATTTGGAGGGCAATCTTACGGTAAATTACAACAATAACTTCTTCGACAAACTTTACTTCAGTCTTGGTCTTGGAACGGAATTGCAGATTTCAAGATCTTCGGAGGACGGATATGTGGCAACCGGTTTCCTGAACGACAAGTTGGTTTACCCGTCATATGCTTTGCAATTTCAGAAAAATTCAAAACCGACCGGGTACTTTGATAAGTCGAAGATGGTGGGCTTTCTCGGAAATGCCAATATGAACTGGGATAATCGTTATATTCTCGACGTGACGTATCGGACTGACGGCTCCAGCCGTTTCGGGCGTAAATCCCGTTTCGCACCCTTCTGGTCGGTTGGTGTGGCATGGAATGTCAATAAAGAAAACTTCTGGACGGGTACCGGTTACATGAAATTGCGCGCATCCGTGGGAAGTACCGGTTCCACCAATTTCTCTGCCGATCAGGCCTTGACACGTTTCATTTTTAATAGCAATAACGAGTACAACGGAATCTATGGTGCCGTAATCAATGCCTACGGTAATCCGGCATTGAAATGGCAGAACGTGTTGAAATACAATGTTGGTTTGGACATGAGTGTGTGGAGAAATATTATTACGTTGAATTTCGACGCTTATTTGGAACGGACGGAGAATCTTTTGCTTAACATTGATGTGGCACCTTCTACCGGATTCAGCTCTTACACGGAAAACATGGGGTCTTTGGATAACAAAGGGATTGAAGCCCGTTTGCGTCTGAATCTGATCAACGACCGGCAAAACGATTTGAGCTGGAACGTTACGTTGAGTGCGGCTCACGAGGAGAACAAAATCCGGAAACTTTCCAATGCAATGAAAGCAATGAATCAGGAGGCGATGGATTTGGAGAATAACAAAGGGGGTAGCGAGGTATTCCGGATGTACGAGGTGGGACGTTCCCAGACTGCCTTGATGTTGGTACGCTCCATGGGTATCGATCCGTCAACCGGTAACGAAGTGTACATCAAACGCAATGGCGCTTTAACTTTTGAATATGATCCGAATGATAAAGTGGAGGTGGGAAATACCAACCCGAAACTACAAGGATATGTTAACAGTAACCTGACGTGGAAAGGACTTAATCTTTACATGCATTTCGGTTACGAAATGGGAGCGAAACGGTTTAATCAAACGTTGGCCACGAAGGTGGAAGGGGCTGATCCTACGAAAAATGCGGACCGTCGTGTGTTGTACGATCGTTGGAAAAAACCGGGAGACAAAGTGATGTTCCGTCGTATCGATGATCAGACACCGGTTTACCAGTCTACGCGTTTAGTACAAAAGAGTAACTTCTTGAAATTATCAAGTCTTTCTTTGACGTATGATATCCCAGGGGATTTGTTGAAAAAGACGTTCATCGAGCGGTGTAAATTTACCTTCTCCATGACGGATGTGTTCCGTATATCCACGATAAAGGAGGAGAGGGGTACTTCTTATCCGTTTGCGCGAACTGTTTCTTTAGGGTTTAACTTAACATTCTAAATCAACTATTATGAAGAGAATATTATATATTTTCATCGGTTTGTTGTTTTCGCTGACCTCCTGCAATGATTGGTTGGATGTGGAATTAGACAATAAAGTGGATGATGATAAATTATTCAGTACGGCAGAAGGTTTTAAAGAAGCTCTTGCCGGTGTTTACAGTGAAATGTCGAAGTCTGGCATGTACGGGGGACGATTGACTATGGAATATGTCGATGCCTTGGCTCAATATTATAGTAGCAATTCAACTTACCAGTATTGGGTGGATTATGATTATGATAATAGTGGATGTCGTTCGATCATCAGTTCCATGTGGAATAATTTGTATTCTTGTATCTCACAAGTCAACTGTATTCTGGAATGGACAGATAAAAACGCGGGTGTGTTGAGCAGGGCAGATCGCGATCAGGTCCGGGGAGAGGCGTTGGCTTTAAGAGCTTTCTTACATTTTGATCTCTATCGTTTGTTCGCTCCGGATGTGAAGCGTTCTCCGAAAGCGGAAGGAATCCCGTATAATAAACAATTCGGAGTTTCTCTACCTCCGATGTATTCGACGGAAGAGGTGGTACAGCTGGTGATCGACGATTTGTTGGAAGCGGAGACGTGTTTACAGGATGATCCGATTAAAGATATTGTTCCCTATATGATCCGAACTTCTACGGCAACAGGTGATATTGTGGATAAAGCGGCGAAAGATGCGATGGATAAGTATGTGGCCCGCATGAATCTGTATTCGGTGAAAGCTATGCTGGCCCGCGCTTATCAGGCTCGCGGTGAATACGGAGCTGCCGTCAGCAAGGCCAAAGAGGTGATTGATAGCGAAAAGTTCCGTCTGCTGGAGGCCACGAGTATCGATCAGAGTGAGAATATGGTGGATCTGTTATTCTCGGACGAACATATTTTTTCGCTTCGTAACAAAGAGTTGAGCACCTACACGAAATCGGTCTTCAAGGAAAATGCGGGAGGCGGAGCCGCTGCATTGCGCATGACTGATTCATATAATTTGTATGATGGAAACCGTGATGATTTTCGTTATTCCAAGTGGTATGTCGATTTTGATTTTATCAAATATGTTCCGGATAGTAACAGTATATTCACGCCGAAAGTGCCTTTGATCAAACTTTCCGAGATGTATTTGTTGATTGCGGAGTGTATTTACGACACGGATCAGGAGGAAGCCCGGCGTTACGTAAATATGTTGCGTAGGCATCGGATCAGGGGAAATCAGGAGGGAGCAGGGGATTGGATGTATTTGTCGCGCGAAGATATCTTTAAAGAGATGAGACGTGAATATATCGGTGAAGGGCAAATGTGGTTCGTGCATAAGCGTAACCGCTTGTATCTATCAGGTGGACTCACTGGAACCATAGAGGCAAGTGATGATATTTTCGTATTCCCCTTGCCGGATGCGGAAATAGAAGCAGGTAATCGAAATAAACGCTAAAATACAGACGAAAATGAATAAATTATCATATTATCTTTTGTTAAGTTGTTGCGCGCTTTTATGGAGTTGCGATCAGGATATAGATTTTCCTTACCAGGGAAAGGATAGGATACAGTTTCAGCATTACACCGTCGATTGGAGAGGGAATCGTACTTATAGCGATTCAACCCTTTTCTCCTTTGGTTTAATTCCCAGTGAGGTGACCGCGGACACGTTGAAATTGCCTATGGAGTATTTGGGAAATGGTTCCGATAGAGACAGAACATATCAAGTGTCGATTGTTGCAGACTCTACTACGGCCGTTGAAGGTGTTCACTATTTGGCTTTTAACAGCGTACAGACGTTTCACGCCAACAAGTTGACCGATACGTTGTATATTGTTGTTCTCCGGGATGCCTTATCTAAGGATTATGCAGCAGGGGTGAATATGCGATTAGAGTTGAAATTGGAAACCACGGACGATTTTGATTTAGGTTTGGACGGAGGAATCCAGCGAAAGATTGTTTTCAACGATTTTATGGCAGAGCCGACGTGGTGGAGAGGAAGTTTGAACGGGGTGTTTGGTTTTTATCATCCTAAAAAGTGGAAATTTCTTATCGAAGAACTTAAGGATGAGGAGTTGGCCACTTACGGAAGTATCCCTTATGATCAGAATTCTCCCGAAATACGTTCTTATCGGTCGAGTATGGACAGTTATTTGAGGCATACGGTTGTGATTGATGATATTACGGGTATGCGAGTTACCATGAACGGTTTGGAACCTACAGAAAAGTAAACATTGAAAAATGACGAATATGAGAAAAGTACACGTATCATTATTCAGTATGTTGTTGGGCGGTTTGGCTATAACCGCTTGCTATGATGATCTTGGAAATTATAGCTACAGGGAGATTAACGAGTTGCACGTGGAGGGAATTGAAAGTGCTTACGCGCGGGATGTGGACGATAGTTTGAATATCGTACCTGTTTTGCAGGGTACGCAATACAGCGATACTTCCCGTTTCACGTATAAATGGGAAATCCAGAGCCGTATTTTTGCTGAAACTCAGAATTTGAATTTGAAAATTAATCTGACTACCGGAGAGAAAAAATGCCGTTATATCGTGACGGACAAAGAAACGGGGATTCAGTATTATACTCCGTTTAATTTGAGTGTGCGTTCTTCTACTGCGGCCGACTTGATTGTCGTTCTCAGTAAGTATAAAGGACATCCTGTTTGCCGGTGAAACTTCAGTATCGGGTAGAGGACGGCATAGTCGAATTACTATGCCGACCGTTATGGAGAGAATTTGGGAACGAATCCCCAGCAACTTCATCTGACTTATATGGAGTCGGATCAAGGTTATCCGGTGACTTGCCAGCAGGGACGTTTGTTGGTGTTGTGTGATGGTCGGGCTTCTCTTTTTGATAAAAGCACGATGATGCGGGATTCGGTGATACCTTATCTAACCGGAGATGCGTACGAGGGTATCGCCACTTGGCCACCGGAAGATGATGAAGAGGGGGAGATTTATCAAACGCAATTTATGGCCTCTTCGGTTTCTTTCTGGAGGACACACCCGTATGGTACCGGATTCCAGAAAGCCGAAGATTTTTATGAAATTTCCGGGGGAAAATTATATACTGTTTCTACAGCAACGAATACTTCCGTTAAGGCGACTTTCAAGTCTAAGATAAAGAGCCGTTATGATGGAGGTTATTTATGTCCTTTCGGTTTTTGGGACGATATGTCCGACAGCGAACCGGGACATTTGGGAGATATGGGAAGAGAGCAAGGTGACTTTATCATGTTTGATAAGATACATGGAAAATTCACTTTCTACGACGGTGGTTTCATGCGTGAAGGGGATGGAGGGAGAAAAGAGAATCCAATCCCGACATACACTGGTTACGAGTTGTTATGGGGAAGTGCGACCAATTTGACTCCGAACAACCGTTGTTTGGCTATCCTGAGCAATGGGTCGCAGACGCGTTTGGTGATGCTTGAAAACGGACCCGGTACGGGAATCGGGGGGAAAGTACGTACGAAAGCTTTGGTAAAAGAGGTTAACGGAGGAATAATCACGCCCTCTTCCAAATTCTATATTCCCAATTATGTCGATCATCTCTATTTCACGGTCGGGAATGCCGTTTATTGTTACACCATCGGTGATATGTTGAGTGGTGTTGTCCCGGGGAACAGTCATAAACTGTTCGACTTGACCCAATACGGTTACGATGCTAATGCGGTCATCACGGATCTGTGCGTGTCGCGCAGCGAGAAAACCTTGTTATTAGGTGTGTCGCGTTACGTTACAGATTCGGAAGCCATGGCAGATGAGCCGATGGGAGATCTCCTTTATTTTGATTTGGATGTTTCCAATAAACAAATCAGATATAACGAAGCGAAATCCGCTAAAGGCATCGCCGGTATTCCCGTGGATGTGGAAATCAAATACCAGACGTATTGGCGTAACGGGTACTTACAGGATGGGGTTACTTTAATAGATAACATTTAAGCCATAAAGATTTTGAGTCATGAGAAAATATTGGATTTTATTTATATTAATTCCTTTCATTACCATGTTTTCCTGTATGGATGACACGAGCGCCTATTTGCCTCAGGAAAGGGAAAACGTGAATGTAGATGAGGTTGTTGTCGATACGACGAATGGAGATACTATCCTTCCGGAAGGACAACTTGTTCCCGGAATGCATTTGGTAAAGTTAATGATACAGCAGGGAGATGAGTTGGTGGAGCGTCGGTTTAAGTACTTTATGCCTGTAACATTGAATCCCGATAGACCGATATCCTTGATTTTCGAGTTCCACGGGAGTTATACGTTTAATGGGCCGGATGAAATTGCGGATCCGCTTGCGGATATTTCGGAAAGAAATTTCTTGTGTCAGAAGGCGATCAAGGAGAATATTATCATCTGTTATCCGGCCGGATCGGTGGAAATTTCCGATGAGGCTGATACCAGCGGTGCGGTAAATTGGGCTGGGGAGAGTTACACGAAGAGTCTGCCGTTCGTGGATGCCATGGTGAAATATTTTACACAGGACAATGAACCGCGGGTGGATCCCAACCGGATTTATTCAACCGGGCAGTCTAGTGGTGCTATCTTTTCTTTCACGTTAGCGCTTTATCGTTCGGAAGTGTTTGCGGCAATTACCCCGCGGGCCGGACAAAGTGCTTCTGTAGAGCCCTTCCCAAGCCGTGCGGTGCCCGTGCGTGTGTTTGCCGGAGAGGCGGATAATACCGTGCAGCATAGCGGTGTCCTTACGAATATGGCCAAGTGGGCACGGGAGATTGGCGGGTATTTTGAATCCGATATGCAAATGGATACCACTACGTATGAAGGATATGCGGATGTCACGATTCGTTCTTGGCGCGGGGGGAAAGCGGATTACGAGATTTATTCGCTCGCCGGAATCGGGCACGGGATTAACGGAACGGAGTGTTTGGATGATATGTGGGAGTTTATGAATAACCATCCGTTGAATCATAGTTCTGGGAATTTATTTGTGACAACCGATATCAAGGAGATTGACGCTCAGTGTAACCAAACTTTTGAAATCGCGTTCAATTACAGTGAGAGGGCTGAAATTTTGATCGATGCACCTCAAAGTTGGAATCCACGGATTGAAGGGAAAAAACTGACGTTGACGGCTCCGCTTGATTATTTCGGGGATATTGAACGCGATGGGATGATTACCTTCACGGTCATCGGCAATCAAACGACAGCTAGTTGCGGGATTCCGTTCCATCTGAATGTACCGAAGGCTTATTTTGAAGTCGGGGATATTTATTATAATGGAAATTTTGAACCTGTAGGCGTGGTTTGCTGGGTGAATAGTAAGAATATCCGGGAAGCAAAAATCATCAATTTGCAGGAAGTTACTACGCAAGGGGAATGGCAAACGATTAATTTCGGGGATTTCGGAACGAATTTTATTACACCGGATTATGATAACGGGGAAAACAACACCTTGTTGCATGTGCGGCAAAATGCTACCTTATCCAGACCATTGAATAATGTCCAGAGCGGATTGATCTGGGCGGCTCAATACGAGTATAACGGGGTAGACGGTTGGTATCTCCCTGCTTTCAATGAATTGCAGGCGATCAGTGATAAGTTAATGCTAATTAACGAGAAATTGGAAGAAATAGGAGGAGAAAAGATTTTGAATACCAATTCGATAGATGCTTATCTTTCCTCTACGGTGACTGATGCTGATGGACAAAAATGTTTCCATATGATGAATTTTACCAGAGATATGGAAGTAACACAGATCAGAAATAACACTTCTTATTACAGAGCGCGTGCGTTTAAGACTGTTACGATAAAATAAAATGGAATGATGAAAAAAATTATACTGAATTTATTATTCATTGTGATTCTGCTTCCTGCCACCGCGCAGGAAAGCGGAATCCGCTTTTTCCACGGGACGTGGGACGAGGCTGTCGCTTTGGCGAAAAAGGAAAAGAAAAAGATTTTTGTTGATTTCTTCACGGAATGGTGTGGTCCCTGCCTGAATATGGCATTAACGGTTTTCCCGTTACCGGAAGTAGGCGAAACCTATAACAAAAACTTCATTTGCCTGAAAATCGATGCGGAAAAAGGCGAAGGACGGGAATTGGCAAAGAAATACGGAATTCATTCTTACCCGTCTTACATTTTTATTAACCCGAAAACGCAGGAAATGATACACCGCAGCGGCGGCAATAAACCGGTTGCCGATTTCATTGCGGACACCAAAGGCGCACTGAATCCCAAACTCAGTTCTATTTATCTGACTGAGAAATACAAAAACGGTAATTATGATGACAAATTTCTGATGGATTATATCCGCGGTCAAAAAATTTCCGGCAACCGCAATCTGCAAAAAGACTTTGACCGATTAATCGGTATGGGTCATAAACTGACCGAGCGGGAAATCTGGGACCTTTACCGGGAATGTGTTATCGGTTACCAAAACCCGTATATAAAAGAGATTTCCGACAACTATGTACAATTTGCAGAACTTTTCGGCAAAAAAGAGGTGGATGAAAAATTGGCGGAAGCCACTGCTTACGCTCCGGTATCCTTTACGGAAAAATTATGCGATTTCGAAGGTAAGACATACAACATGAAAATGGCGCACATCAGTTTGCTTTTCCGTGAAAACCGTATGCTGGAAGCCTGGGCTGCTGTGGATAGCATGATTGCCGATTCAACCGTCGACAAAACCAAGTTTGTGAAACAATTGTCTTTTTATACCCGGATTAACCCAAGATATACGGATAAGGATCTGAGTTTTGACGAGTTGGTCAAAAAAATCCGATACACCAAGTATGTAGCCTATAACATGTACAACCGGGACGATGCTTACACCCATTACAATTATGCCACCGCCCTGGAATATTTGATTCAGCGTTCCATTCAGGAAGGCAAACCGATTCCGGCAGATCTGTTCGCGATACCCGAATACGGCAAAAAAGAATATGATATGCGTCACCCGTTGTTAAAGCCGAAACCCGGTTATGATAAGAGTAAGGGAAAATAAAAAGCAGAATCGTTTGTGAATAAAATGAAGTGCCCCCAAAAGTTAGACATAAAACTTTTGGGGGCATTGCAGATGAAAGATTGGAGACATGTTTAGACAGAGGGGATTTACAGATGGAAGAAGCTATTCTATGAGGTACATTAAAGTATATAGATGCGTAATTTTATTCAAATGCGACCTATTTACTATCTAATCATGTATTAAAAATGAGTAGTTTGTTACAACAGAGATTTTTTCGATTACTATCGGAATACTCGCAGCGCAAAGTTTCTGCATCTGAACTTACAGAAGCTATCGAAGAATTGGCTACGCATGTAGCCGATTTCAGTATCAACGAACAGGATTATAGCGTATTGCTGCGTTATTTCTCCTTTGGCTTGCACCGTCTCAAATCGTACCGTGTATGGTTTGAGCAAGAAAAAAATGCCCAATTTGCATCTAATTGATGAAGCGATAGGGCTGTTAAACACCGAAATACGCCTTATCGAATGGCGCATCAAATACCCGGAACAGTTGCGGCAACACACCGATAAACAAGCCCTTTCCCCTCTCTTTCTTGCCGACAAGACAACCCTTATCAACATCATGGAAATGGTAAGCGGCCTGTTCCTCTCCAAAGAC
>URJC01000035.1 GCA_900548135.1 uncultured Odoribacter sp.
TATTTTATGCCGGTATGGAAATGTCCGGTATTCACGTCATGGATGTAAAAGAACCAGCCAGTAAAAACTATCCGAAAGCCATCTTCATTGGTGCAATTATCATTGTCGTGATCTTCGTTTTGGGCACTTTTGCTTTAGGATTAATTATTCCGGCCAAAGAAATCAACCTAACGCAGAGTTTGTTAGTTGGGTTTGACAATTACCTGGCCTATCTGCACCTCCATTGGGCTTCACCTATCATTGCCATAGCCTTGATGTTCGGTGTATTAGCCGGGGTTTTGACCTGGGTAGCCGGTCCTTCAAAAGGTATTTTTACCGTTGGTAAAGCCGGTTATCTGCCCCCATTCTTTCAAAAAACGAATAAAATTGGGGTACAAAAAAATATTTTGATTATACAGGGATGTATCGTCACTTTATTATCACTTCTTTTCGTCGTCATGCCTTCTGTACAATCATTCTATCAGATGCTTTCACAATTGACCGTATTATTGTATCTGATCATGTATATGCTGATGTTTACAGGAGCAATTACTTTACGATACAAAATGGCCAAAGCAGAGCGGCCTTTTGCTATCGGACGCAAAGGTAACGGCTTAATCTGGATCGTTGCCGGTATTGGTTTCCTGGGTGCCCTGTTGGCCTTCGTACTGAGCTTCATACCACCTTCTCAGATAGCAACCGGAAGTAACACAGTATGGTTCAGCGTATTGATTCTGGGTTGTGTCATATTTGTCGCTATTCCACTGATCGTTTATTCTTTGCGTAAACCATCCTGGAAAGACCCCCATGTTGAAATTCAACCGTTCCATTGGGAAATAGCAACTACAACATCAACAGCCCAGGCATCTGCAACAGCAGGTCCGGCCCAACCAATCTCAGGTAATACAACTCCCAGTGCCACAAACACCGGACGTAGTACTGTTTCTCCTACTTCAGGAGCAAAAAATAACACAACTCCTCCGCAAAAATAAAACTACTTCACGTTACGGACTTGGTTAAAACAGATCCGTAACGTAAGACATAAAATCAGCAATTATGAAGAAAACAATAAAGATAAGCGATCTTGAAGCTATTGTAAAACAAGCTCATGAAAAAATAAAAGACCTGAAAGGAGGCAAAAATGCCGATTATATTCCTTTTCTGGCCAAAATAGACTCAAATCTGTTTGGTATAGCTGTCTGTTTACCCACAGGGGAAGTAATTGAAGCCGGTGACACTGACTATGTATTCGGCATCGAATCCATTTCCAAAGTACACACTGCAATCCTTATTTTAAAGCAATACGGAGCGGAAGCCGTGTTAAAGCAAATAGGTGCTGACGCAACCGGCCTGCCTTTTAATTCAATCCTGGCCATCCTGATGGAAAACGATCATCCAAGCACCCCGTTGGTAAATGCAGGTGCAATCAGTGCTGATAGTATGGTCAAACCAATCGGTAACTCCAAAGCCAAATGGCAAGCCATTGTAGAAAACATGGCAGATTTATGCGGTAGTGAATTAAAACTATTGGATGAACTTTACAAGTCTGAATCTGAAACAAATTACAACAACCGCGCAATTTCCTGGTTATTGAAAAATTACAACCGGATCTATGATGATCCGGATATGTCCCTGGACTTATATACACGCCATTGCTCTATGGGAGTTACAACCAAACAATTGGCAATTGCCGGATGCACAATTGCCAATCGCGGAAAGAACCCGGTAACCGGTAAACAAGTATTCAACGCATCTTTGATGCCTAATATCGTATCCCTGATTGCCAGCGTTGGATTTTATGAACACACCGGTGACTGGATTTATGCCAGTGGTATTCCTGCCAAAACAGGCGTTGGCGGAGGGGTTATGGGAACTTTACCCGGCGTATTCGGTATTGCAGCTTTCGCGCCTCCATTGGATGATGCCGGCAATTCCGTCAAAGCACAAGCAGCCATCAAATATATTGCCCGTGAAATTGGCGTGAATGTTTTCAGCGGCGACCACGTTGATATTATAAAATAAAAGTTCTTGATTTACGATTTTTGATTTATGGATAAACAAAATAGTATTTCTATCGTAAATCATAAATCGTAAATCATAAATTTATAAACCATGCAACAAACCGATAAACCTATCGTAAAATTCCTGAATATTCTGGTATTACTTAGTAGTATACTGGTTCTGGTGATTATCTCCATCGAATTATTATCCACAACCACGATTTTATCAGAACATTTTATCCTGAATATCCATTTAATAGTCTGTACAATTTTCCTGGCAGATTTTTTTGTTCGTTGGTATTTTAGCCATGAGGGATGGCATTTTCTGGGCCATCATATCTTTTTATTATTGATTTCAATTCCTTATCTGAATATCGTATACGCGACTTCCACCCACCTGTCCCATGCTGCCTGGGTTTTGTTGCGTTTAATTCCTATCGCCCGGGGAATCTATGGGATATCGATCATTGTCAGTTGGATGACCCGTAGCAAAGTAACCAATCTATTCGTTACCTACCTGTCCATTATCTTTGTTATCATCTACTTTTGTAGTATTATGTTCTACTTCGTCGAACACGGTCCCAACCCCATGGTCAAAGACTATTGGGATGCTTTCAATTGGTCGCTCATGAATGTCACTACCGTCGGCTCCAATATTTTCGGTGTCACCAAACTGGGCCAATCCCTGGCTGTTATTTTAGCCGCTTCAGGTATGGTGTTTTTCCCGGTTTTCACCGCTTTCGTGGTAGATAAGTTCCAGAAAAAAAGGAAAGAAGCAGAAGAAAACAAATAAAAAAGTCTGACGTAATGCAACAGCTCAAAACAGTCATCCATGCTTATATACACTATCAGACCTCAGTCGCTACAGAAGCAATCGAAATTATATCATTGATTTTTTCTTTGGAAGAATTCATCTCCGGAAGTGCCGAAGTAATCCCGCCATTCTCACCAACATTGGCAATCATACCATCGAAACAGTCAGTTTTACCGGACATAGCTTAAGCTGAAAATTCAGCCCTGCAAAGATTTTTACCGGTTAGTTTCTGAATGCTATTCACCAGCTTACGTTCCTCCTGCGAACAAAAAGTAAATGCTGTTCCTGTATTTCCGGCCCGTCCGGTACGTCCGATCCGGTGTACATAGGTTTCGGGGACATCAGGCAGATCGTAATTGATGACTATTGGTAACTCATTGATATCGATCCCCCTGGCAGCTATATCTGTGGCTACCATCACCCGTGTCTTGCCCGATTTGAAATTACCTAAAGCCGATTGTCTGGCTGCCTGGCTCTTATTTCCATGAATGGCCTGGCTTCCGATACCCGCTTTTCCTAATATGCGGACAATCCGGTCAACATTGTGCTTCGTACGGGAAAATATCAGTACTGACTGGTCTTTCGCTTCCCTCAAAAGAGAAATCAGCAGACGACCTTTCTCAGCTTTTTCTACAAAATAAACAAACTGTTCGATTGCATCAACTGCCGGAGAATCCGGAGCTATAGTGATTTTTACCGGATTTTTCAACAACAAATCAGTCAAAGACAGAATGGTTTCCGGCAAAGTGGCTGAAAAAAACAGAGTTTGTTTTTCTTTCGGAAGTTTCGGCAAAATCCGTTTAATGTCATGGATAAAACCCATATCCAACATACGGTCGGCTTCGTCCAGAACAAAATATTCCACCTGTTCCAAACAAAGATAGCCTTGGTTCATCAAATCAAGTAAACGTCCGGGCGTAGCCACCAGAATATCGGTTCCTTTCTGTAACATATTCACCTGCGGACGCTGGTTTACTCCCCCGAATATCACACCATGGCGAACTTGCGTATAGTGGGCATATTCATCAATACATTCACTGATCTGTAAAGCCAGTTCACGTGTCGGCGTTAATATCAACGCCTTAACTCCCTTATGTTTTTCCCTGACAGAATCCGTTTGTAAAAATTGGATGATGGGAATTGCAAAAGAAGCAGTTTTACCGGTTCCCGTTTGTGCACACCCCAATACATCCCTCTGAGACAATGCGGCAGGAATCGCTTTTTGCTGAATGGGTGTCGGTTCGGTATATCCTTTTTCTTCGATAGCCTTTAAAACCGGCTGGATTATATTTAATTCTTTAAATGTCATATATGATTATTTTACTGTATTAAAACAATGGTTAGCTATGTTCAATTTTAAGTAAATAAGTATGCCCGGAAAAAAGTTCCGTTTCAGGTACTTAAACCCTTTTTTACTTCTGCATATTTTCAGTGGAAAAACATGAATATCCGCTAATTTTCGGATAAATTATCTGTCCGGAGATACCTCTCAACAGACAATTCGTCTCATTGAGTATGAATTATTAAACTTTCAACCCTGGTTTCTCAGAAAACAGAACACAAAAAAGTTTAATCAATCTGTTTCGGAAATGAAATATTTCAGGGTCGTTAAACTCCCGATTTTGCATTGAAAAGTAAGAATAAACTGAACTTAATTGCTAAGTATTATAATACACTTGAAAAGCAGAAATATATTCTGTAAGACAAAAGAGTAATCTCCTGTCTTACAGCATCAAAATATTAATACCGTCTGGAATTATAATTTTTGTCACGATATCCGCCATTTGACGGTCTTTCTGTGCGAGGACGCGCAACGGTTACATTAATCACCTTATGATCATATTCTGCACCATTCAGTTCATCGATAGCCCTCTGTCCGGCAACTTCATCACCCATCTCAACAAATCCGAATCCTCTGGATCTCCCGGTTTCCCGGTCTGAAATAATTTTTGCTGAAGAAACTTCTCCGTACTCTGTAAATAATTCGTTTAAGTCTGCATCACTTGTGTTAAAGCTTAAACCTGAAATGTAAATGTTCATTTGAAATAAAATAAAAAATTAATACTGATTAGAGAGTAGGATAATTAAAGGAGAGACTTGCTTAACTGAATAAAAAAGAACCTTATCGATAACGATTCATAACTCTAACAAGTACAAAGGTAATACAATAATTCAGAAAAACAATTTTTATTTCCCGAATTCAAATAATCACACAATGATTCTGATTATTTAACATATACAAGCACCAAAACCATTATTCCAATCAGGCCAGCAACTTTCCCTACTGTTTTTGTAAATATACGCACGATGACAAGCTCAAGGATTAATCTGTAAATAGATATGGAAGCTTATCCGCGTAAATTCAAATAACAAAATAAAAAGGATATAGCGTTACGGTTATATCCTCTTTAACTAATCATTTTCAAAAATAAATCACTTTCCGGCCATTGCTTTTTTCATTCTCTCAATGTCAGTCAGATAATCCTGAAGATCCTGTTCATGTTCTTCTTCTTCGGCCAGAATTTTTTTCACAATATCACACGTAGTAAAGTCTTTACCATTGGTAAACTCGGCAATTTCCTGATATCTCAGAATAGCACAACGTTCTGAAGCAATATTGTCTTTCAATAAGTTAACAGAACCAAAGTCTTGTGGGGCATCATATTTACATCTGGCTAACTCAGACCATTTTTTAGGATCCAAAACAGGAACCCCCTCCAATTCGATGATACGTTTAGCAATCATCTGAGCATGTTGACGTTCTTCTTCAGCATGTTCTTCAAACTCACTTTGTACATTTGGACGCATAGCCCCTTCAACAACTAATGCACCTATCCAATACTGATAATATGCCAACCATTCTTCAGACAATGCTGCATTTAACTGCAAAATCAATTTTTCTACATCCAGCTTTCCCTGCAGGATTTTTACACTTTCTTTAGCCATAATTTTAGTATTTAGTTTATTTCTTTTATACGTCCAACAGCCAAAGAAGTTTTATTTGACACACCGATGCTGATATATATCCAATGGTTTATGTTAATCCTGCCCGAATTTAATGCGATTCTCCTTATTTTTCCGGAATGGAAGTCTGGGAAAAAGCTTTCTAAAACGCACTAAATAGATTGTAATATTTCCACCGGCAATAATCAGGGTTACAGCCAGGATAATCATCAACATGCCACAACTCAATCTTGTAGTCAGAGATTCTCCAAAGACCACGACTCCCAAAAAAACAGCCGTTAATGGCTCCAAAGCCCCCAGAATAGCCGTAGGTGTAGAACCAATATATTGAATTGCCTGAGTCGTACAAAGAAACGATATCGCCGTAGGAAAAACAGCCAAAGCAAGAAGATTACCCCACAAATACCATTCTTGCACAATATGCAAACTTTTCCCAAAATCAACCCGGATTAAAAACAAGGTCATCCCAAAAAGCAGAACATAGAAAGTCAATCTAAGCGTTGCAACATGTTTCAGGGTTGACTGATTTACACCAACAATATATATCGCATAAGAAAGAGCAGAAGCCATCACCAGTAAAATACCGACCATACTAAGCGTTGTACCATCTCCGCCTTGATAGAGTAACCCGATCCCCCCTAAGGCTAACAAAATACATAATACAGTAGGCAATGTCAGCTTTTCTTTGAAAACCAACCACATAATCAATGCCACCATAATGGGATAAACAAACAATAAGGTCGACGCAATGCCAACATCCATATAATTATAGCTCTGAAACAAAGTCAATGAAGAAATAGCAACCAGAAACCCCATTATTATCAGTGGCAATACTTCCTTACGCCTCAATTTAAAACTCCTTCCTCTTGCTACAATCATGATTCCTAATATTGGAATAGCGAATAAATAACGAAAAAAAAGAACAGAATCCGGATTCATACCGGCTTTGTACAAAGGGAGAGCGAACAAAGGATTCATACCATAAGTAGCAGCAGCTATAGCTCCCAACATATATCCTTTCACTTTTACATTCATAAATCTGGAAATTTGTAGCCAAAAATAGCTCATTTTTACTTATCCTGTTCTATTGTTTCCAATACTTTTATAACGAAAAAAACAGAAAACTACTCTGCTATATTCACAACCTGATAATGTAGAAAACAGGAAAACAAATCCAGCCCTCCAATATGGACAAAAATCAATTGCAAATGGCAGCATCTTTTCATTTGAAGAGAGTTCCCGTAAAAATAATATGATAAAAAAGGTGCCTGATTTTTTGCAGGCACCTTTTTTATCATATATCTCCCTTACCTTTACCGGGCATGATTAAATCCACGAGGTTTTTGTGGTTGATTCTTATTCCAGAGAATAGCACTATTGGTGGGTTCCTGCAATTTATCCAATTCTGCAATATTTGCTTTGATATCCTGTACCAACAAATCTGCCAGATCTATACCTGTACCTTGACGGACAACTACACGCATGATCACCACATTCTCCATTGCTTTGGGCATTGTATAAGCCGGAACCTGCCACCCCTGAGAATGTAAAGCATCTGAAAGGTCATAAAGAGTCCATTTCCGTGTCGGATCTTCTTTTAACTTCCAGATAAACAATGGATTTGGATTTTTATCACTCAAAAATTCGAAAATCCCCATTTCTTTCAATTGCTTCCTCAGGTATGTACATACATCCAGACAATTTTGCTGAATCTGACGATATCCTTCCTTACCTAAACGCAGGAATTGATAATATTGAGCCAACACCTGGTTACCCGGACGTGAGAAATTAATAGAAATACTCGGAATATTTGCTCCCAGATAATTGACAGCAAAATTCATTTCTTCGGGCAGATATTTTTTGTCTTTCCAAACCACCCACCCTACACCTGGATAAACCAAACCAAATTTATGTCCGGAAGCACTAATCGACAATACCCATTTCAAACGGAAATCCCAAACAGTTTCCGGATCAATAAACGGGTGTATAAAACCACCCGTAGCAGCATCTACATGAATACAGATTTCCCACCCTTTTTCAGTATTGAGCTTATCCAAAGCATCATTGATCTCTTTCACGTTATCGTCCAATCCGGTAATAGTAACCCCTTGAATCGGTACTACGCAGATTGTATTCTCATCACACATACTTATAACCTCCTTTGGATCCAAAGTGATCTTCTCTGCGGTTACAGGCACCATTCGCATCTCAACATCCCAGTAAATAGCAAATTTTTCCCAAACCACCTGCATACAACTGGAAATAATAAAATTAGGTTTATCTGTAGGAAGCCCTTTAGCACGACGGCGTTTTTGCCAGCGCTTTAAAGCTGAAATACCTCCCAACATACAAGCTTCAGAAGAACCTACGGTACTTGTTCCTGTACAATACGGAGGTTCCGGAGAATTCCATAATTTGGCAATAATATTCACACAACGACGTTCTATTTCTGCAGTCTGAGGATATTCAGTTTTATCAATCATGTTCTTATCCATCGTCTCGGTCATCACCCGGCGGGCATAATCATCCATCCATGTGGTCACAAAAGTAGCCAGATTCAAACGGGAATTACCATCCAACATGGCTTCATCATGTACTAACTGATAAGCAACCTCACCAGGCATAGAGCTTTGGGGCATCTCAAACTTAGGAGCCACACGTGCTTCCTCGGAAGTTCCAAAAATAGGAGTGTTCGGATTTTCTGTTTTCATAATTCAACTTTTAAATAATGTAGTAACTCAAAACAAGACAGACTTGTTGATCTTGTCAAATTACGCAAGCAGACTAGTTTAGTTTCAGCTTCTTACAATATTTAACTTCATATAGACAACGATAACCTCCTATCATAAAAACAATCAGAATTAAAAAAATGAATTATTTCTCTTCCCCAAACTTTTTCTATTCCATACCGTAAACAAAAACAGGAAGCACATCTCCATGCCCCCTCAACTGTGGAATTATGGACAAAATTAAACACGACCGTGCTGAAGCACATTCCACACCGGGCCCGAGGTGTGCTTTTTTCACGGGCCATTCCAACAATTGTAAATCTTTATACTTTTCGTATACCGGAATCATGCTCATGGCATTCTGCCAGCAAGTTCTACACCAGGAAACCCATAAATCAATCAATGCCATTTTCCCTTCAATCAGCCCGGAAAGAATCGCCAATATCCAATCCATCCAAGAAAGAGCAATAAAATCAATATACTCTCTGCCGGCTTTTACAGCCTTCAATCAATACTCAAAAGAAATTATCAAACATTTTACCTCATTTTCCTGTATAACAGATAAAATATAACCCAAACAACATGGAAGAAAGTTTCTTATATTATATAGAACACAGTATAAAAATCCATTGGAATCGTCAAGCACTAACTGATTATAAAGGAGCTACCCACACTTATAAAGATGTTGCCCGGACAATCGAAGAATTACATATTCTATTCGAAAAAGGAGGAATCCGGAAAGGAGACCGCATAGCTCTTTGTAGCCGTAATATGTCCAATTGGGGAATAGCTTTTCTGGCAATACTATCATTTGGAGCGGTTGCCGTACCCATACTCCATGAATTCAAACCCGATAACATACATCATATCATCAATCACTCAGAAGCCCGCATCCTATTCATTGGGGCATCTATCTGGAAAGAACTGAACCACACCAATATGCCCCAGCTGGAAACCGTGATACAACTGGAAGACTACACCATACTACACAACATCAACCTGCAAATCAGTCAGGTCCAGGCTAGACTTAGTGAATTTTTCGGACAAAAATACCCAGACTGCTTCACTCCTGACGATGTTCATTACGAACCGGATAAACCCGAACAATTAGCCATGATTAATTATACATCAGGCACAACCAGTGCATCTAAAGGAGTGATGCTATCCTACAGAAGTATGTGGTCAAACCTGAAATATGCACTGGACAGAATGGGGTATAACCCGGGAGAACGTATAGTTTCCATACTGACTATGGCTCATATGTATGGCCTTGCTTTCGAGTTGATTTATCCTTTTGCCAGCGGCACACACGTCTATTTTATCTCTAAAACTCCTTCTCCCAAAATTATCAATGACATTTTCACTGAAGTTCGTCCCAATCTGATTGTTGCCGTACCTTTGATCATTGAAAAAATCATTAAACACCGGGTACTACCACAACTGAAAAAATTCCATATCCGGTTGTTTCTGAAACTTCCCTACATTAACCGCCGTTTACGTGCCTCTATCCGGAACAAAATCGTGAATGCATTTGGCGGACGTTTCAAACTCATCGCCATCGGTGGAGCTGCCCTGAATTTTGAAGTAGAAAAATTCCTTACCTCGGTAAAATTCCCGTACACTGTCGGATATGGAATGACAGAATGCGGTCCGGGGATTTCTTTCGATGACTGGCACACTTTCAAACCCGGTTCTTGCGGAAAAGCAATCGACCGGATGGCAATCACGATCAATTCGTCGGACCCTGAAAATATTGTCGGAGAAATCCTGGTTCGTGGCGCTAACCTCATGACTGGTTATTATAAAAACCCGGAAGCTACACGTGCAGCTATAGACCAAGAAGGCTGGCTACATACGGGAGATCTGGGAATTATCGATTCTGAAGGTTACCTGTTTATTAAAGGACGGAGTAAAAATATGATTTTAGGTCCCAGCGGACAAAACATTTATCCTGAAGAAATTGAAGACCGGATCAACGCTCTACCCTATGTTTCAGAGTCTTTAGTCATAGAACATGACGGTAAATTAGTAGCCCTGGTCCACCCGGATTATGAACAAGCTAAGAAAGATAAGATAACAAAGGAAAACATGAAAAAAATCATGGAAGACAACCGTAAATTAGCCAATACCATGCTTCCCACATATAGTCAGATAGCCCGGCTAAAGATTCAGGAAAACGAATTTGAAAAAACTCCTAAACGTAGTATTAAACGATACTTATATCAGGAATAAGCATCATTTTTCCCCAAACATTTCCGGTTTCAGGCTGAATCATTTATCTTTGTTCATTTCAAAGTAATTATTATGGAAGAAAGTTTTTTGAAATACATAGAAGATAGTATCAAAACAAACTGGGACCGGCCAGCTTTGACAGATTTCAAAGGAGCTACCAGTTCATATAAAGACGTTGCCCGGAAAATCGAGAAACTACATCTACTTTTTGAGCATTGCGGCATCCGCAAAGGAGATAAAATTGCATTATGCAGCCGCAATACCAGTAACTGGGGGATTGCTTTTCTGGCAACCTTATCTTACGGGGCTGTAGTTGTACCTATTTTAAATGAATTTAAACCCGACAATATACATCATATTGTCAATCATTCCGAAGCCCGTATTCTATTTGCCGGAGATATCGTGTGGGAAAATCTGGACGAAGGGGCAATGCCTGATCTCGACGGTGTCATCCGGGTTGAAGACTATTCCCTGCGTTTTTCCCGGCAAAAAAAACTTACAGAAGCCCGGGCAAAATTAAACGAACTCTTTGGGAAAAAATTTCCGGAACGTTTCCGGCCTGAAGATGTTCATTATGACTATGACAAACTGAATGACCTCGCCTTGATAAACTATACTTCCGGAACAACAAGCTCTTCTAAAGGGGTTATGTTACCTTACCGGAGTTTGTGGACCAATCTGAAATTTGCACTCGGGGTATTCGGACTTACTCCAGGAGAACAGATTGTCAGCATGTTGCCAATGGCCCATATGTATGGTTTGGCGTTTGAATTCATTTATGAATTCGCCAGTGGCATGCATATTTCTGTCCCGTACCCCTTCGCCTAAAATCATCGCAGATGCTTTTGCCGAAGTGAAACCGGACCTGATTATCACCGTACCTTTGGTCATTGAAAAAATTATCAAAAAGAAAGTTTTTCCTACCATTGAGAAGCCACATATGAAAATCCTGATGAGTATCCCACTCATCAACGACAAAATCAAAGATACGATCCGTCAAAAAGTAATCAATGCTTTTGGAGGAAAATTTAAGGAACTCATCATCGGAGGAGCTGCGCTGAATAAAGAAGTTGAAACTTTTCTCCGTTCTATCCGCTTTCCGTATACGGTAGGTTATGGTATGACAGAATGTGGTCCATTGTTGAGCTATGATGATTGGAGCACTTTCAAGCAAGGGTCCTGTGGTAAAGCTATCGAACGTGTCCAATTACGTATAGACTCTCCTGATCAGCAACAGATAGTGGGCGAAATTCTGGCTAAAGGAGATTGTGTGATGTCAGGATATTACAAAAATCCGGAAGCAACCCAAGCTGCCCTCGACAAAGAGGGATGGTTGCATACTGGGGACATGGGCATTATCGATGCCGACGGGTATCTTTTTATCCGCGGAAGATGTAAAAACATGATACTAAGCTCAAACGGACAAAACATCTACCCGGAAGAGATTGAAGACCGGCTGAATAATATGCCCTATGTTAGTGAATCCATTGTGATCGAAAAAGACAACAAGTTAATTGCGTTGATTTATCCCGACTTTGATACTGTAAATGCCGATCATGTCAGCGATGAAAAACTGGCAGAAGCAATGACAGACAACCTCAAAGAACTGAACCAACAATTACCAGCCTATAGCCAATTAAGTAGTTACAAACTATACAACGAAGAATTCGAAAAAACCCCAAAACGAAGCATTAAACGTTTTCTATACCAATAAATATCCTGAGGCGCTCCATAATGAGTGCCTCAGGACATTTAAGCCGGATAAGTTTTCAACTCCCAAAAAAATTCCAATTTTCAATTTTCACTTTTCATTTTTTCGTACCTTCGTAAACTCAAAAATCGATAAAAATGAACAAAAACATAAAACGGAAACCTGCCCCGGCAAAGGACAGAGCGAAATCGGCATCTCTAATTCCGGACTTATTGAAAGAACAGCGTAACCGGATCATTATGGGCATTACTCTGGCGCTGATATCCTTATTTATTTTATTTTCAATGATCGGTTTTTTCTTTTCCGGAGGGATAGATCAGAGCTTAGTAGATGGTTCCGTCAGGCAAATCATTGCTAATCCTGAAGTAACAGCGGCAAATCCTGCCGGAAAAATTGGAGCCTGGATTTCTGATTTACTCATCAATCGTTGGTTCGGGTTGTCCTCTTTTATTATTTGCTATTTATTGATGGTCAGCAGTCTGCGGCAGGCGCCAGAGTACGGCACTTCGGCCGCAAAATGTTCATTGGAATGTCGATTGTGCTATGGATTTCCCTATTATTAGGTTTTATAACAGAATCCATTTCAAATCTTTTTGAAGTAGGAACGGGCTATCTATTTCCCGGTGGAGGACACGGCTATTTTGTCAGCCTTTGGCTGAATTCCTTAATAGGCAGAGTAGGTACCATTCTATTTCTGGTGTTTACTTTCATTATCATCCTGTTTTTCGGATTCGAAAGAACATTCTACCGTTGTGTAGATTATGTAAAATCATACATCCGAAAACGACAAGAAAAAGCTTTAGCAGTTCTGCGGGCAAAAAGAGCTGCTGAACAAGCTGCCCGTGAAACAGCTCAATTAAAAACCACAGAAGAGGAGGGAAAAAACGCAACAAATCCATTGCAGCAAGAACCGCTACAGGATGATATTCCCAACTTTGGAATTGAAGCGGAAGAAAATCAAAATGCTATAAATGAAGAAGAAGAAACAGAAGTGCCGGACAATATTTACACACCGAATCTCTCCGGACAACCAGAACGCCTTCTCTCCGGACAAGCCGGTTCTTCAGAAGATGAAGTAACACAACAGAGATTGGACAACAATCCCTATCATATTACAGAATTTGAATTTAGTTCTGAAATCTCAAATCTGGTCCCGACAGAATCTGAATCCGACACAGAAAACAAAAATGGGGACGGAAATATCCTGCTTACCGTTAACAACAAAAATCAGGAAGAAACTGTCGACCGGAACATCCTGCCTACTGAAGATTACGATCCGACACTCGATTTGTCAAACTACCAATATCCATCGCTAGAATTACTAGAGGAACATTCTTCCGGAAACCCAAAAGTTACTCAGGAAGAATTAGAAGAAAATAAAAACAAAATTGTTGAAACCCTCCGCAACTATAAAATTGAAATCACTAAAATAAAAGCAACCATTGGCCCGACTGTTACTTTATATGAGATTGTACCAGCTCC
>URJC01000036.1 GCA_900548135.1 uncultured Odoribacter sp.
GGTATGGTTGAATTCGGAAACTGAACTGAAATACCCGGTCGTATTTGACGAAGATAAACGAGAAGTTTTTTTAACAGGTGAGGCTTATTTTGAAGTGACAAAAGATGTCACCAGACCTTTTGTGGTTATTACTCCTCAAACCCAAACAACGGTATTGGGAACTTCTTTTAATGTTATGGCATATCAGGGCGAGGTACAGACAGAGGTTACCCTGGTGGAAGGAGCAGTGAAAGTGAAGGCAGGAAAGCGTGAGTGTCAGATCATTCCCGGACAACAGGTGACGGTGGATAACGGATCTCTGGAAATGGCACAGCAACAGATCAATGTCTCTTTTTATACTTCCTGGAAAGATGGGTTATTCGATTTTGACAACATGGCATTGAGTGATTTGTGTGTGAAATTAAGCAGATGGTATGATGTTAATTTCTTTTTCCGGAATCAGGCTGCGGCAGAAAAACGATTTACCGGAGCAATTAAACGAAGCCGGAGTTTGCAGTTTATGCTTGACTTTGTGCAAAAGACTTCGGGTGTGCGTTTTGAAATGAAAGGGAAAACTGTGATGGTGTATAACAATTAAAATTTTATGATAAAAGGATAGGCTGATGTTGCGACCATCAACCCATCCTACTGATGTGTGTTATTTAATACTTAAAAACAAATTTATGAAAAAAAAACCATTTGACGGGTTCGTTTTGCATAAAAACGACCTATGGAAAACTTTTTTGATTATGAAGTTGACGATGTTTTTTCTTTTCTGCTTTTTGTGTGGTAGTTATGCAAATGCTTTGGCCCAGTATCGGGTGAATATGCAATTGGGGAAGACGACTTATAAGCAGTTGTTTGAGGAGATCCGCAAACAGACAGGATGTATTGTGATGTATAATGACAATATGTTGGACAAAAACTCGAGTGTACAAGTGAACTTCCCGGATGCTACTCTGGATGAAGTTTTAAATAAGGTATTTGAGGATAAAGGATTGTCTTTTGAAAAGAACGAAGAATTTATCATCATTGTGAAAGCTCCTGCTGCTCCTCAGCAAGTAGTGACCATAACAGGTAAAGTGTTTGATAAAGATAAAGCTACGCTGCCTGGTGTGTCGGTATTTGTGAAGGGAACCACGCTGGGCGTAGCAACCGATATGAATGGCGAGTTTAAATTAGAGTTGCCGTCTATCGAACAAGTGACCTTGGTATTTTCTTTTGTAGGAATGAAACAGAAAGAAGTGAAAGTGACTGATACCAAGCCATTACAAGTCATACTGGAAGAAGATATAGCAGAGATGGAGGAAGTGGTGGTGAATGGTATTTTTACCCGGAAAGCAAATAGTTTTACCGGTTCTGTGGTTTCCATGTCTAAGGACCAGTTGCTACAGGTGAGTAATCAGAATGTATTTCAAAGTTTGAAGAATCTGGATCCTAGCTTGTTGATATTTGATAATATGGAATTTGGCTCTGACCCGAACAAAATGCCTAAAATGCAATTGCGAGGAACCTCTTCTTTTGATTTAGGCGGGAACAGTGAGTTGGATCTGAAAGGAACGTATGGGTCTGACCCGAATGCCCCTTTGTTTATTTTAGATGGTTTTGAGGCTACAGTAGAAAAAATCATGGACCTGGATATGAACCGTATTGAAAGCCTGACAATTTTAAAAGATGCTTCTGCTAAAGCGATTTATGGTTCTAAAGCAGCGAACGGCGTGGTTGTTATTGAAACGAAGAAAACGACTGACGGACAATTGCGGGTGACTTATACCGGGAGTGTAGATGTATCCTTGCCTGATTTATCATCTTATAATCTGACAAATGCTGCAGAAAAACTAGAAATAGAAAAAGATGCAGGTTTGTATGAAGATGATGGAAATTCGCTGACTTTGTCTAAGAAATATAACGAAATACTGACAGCTGTACGGTCCGGAGTAAATACCGACTGGATGGCTAAACCATTGCACACAGGAGTGGGACATAAGCATACTTTGTCGGTAGAGTTGGGAAGTGAAGCATTACGGGTGATTGCTGATTTGTCCTATAACCGGGTAATCGGTGTGATGAGGGGATCTGACCGTACCAATACTTCCGGTTCGTTGATGGTTTCCTACCGGCATAAGAAATTTAATTTCCGGAATATTCTGACTGTCACTTCCAATGAAAGTAATGATTCACCTTACGGAGATTTTAGTGAGTATGCCCGCTTGAATCCTTATTGGGCTCCCTATGATGAAAATGGCCTTTTGTTACAAAATATTGTTTTGCAGTTTGACAAAGACAATGCTAGCGGTGATTTTGTGGCTAATCCACTGTATAATGCTTCTTTGAATACGTTGTTGCAACAACAATACCTGGATGTAACGAATAATGCTTATATCGAATGGATGATTCAACCGGGATTGAAAGCTACCGGACGATTGGGGATTACGGAAAAACGGACCCGGGCTGATGAATTTTATCCGGCTAATCATTTGAAATTCCATAATTATTCAGAAGATGATTATTTCCGTCGCGGTTCTTATCAGATCAATGAAGGCGACAGCAAAACATTGACAGCCGATTTAAATGTGAATTGGTCTAAACAATTTGGAGAAAAGCATTTTGTGTTTGGAAATGTGGGTTATAATGTTTCTGAAACTTCTTATGAGGAAGATATCTATAATGCTGAGGGATTTCCAAATGATAAAATGAATAATATCATTTTTGCCCGTCAGTATACCGAAGATATGAAGCCGAATGGAACGGAATCTACTTCCCGTGAACTGGGTATTTTGGCTGCTTTAAACTATACCTATGACAACCGTTTCCTTTTTGATGGTTCTTATCGGGCCAGTGCTTCCAGTCAGTTTGGAAAGAATAACCGTTGGGGACAATTCTGGAGTGTGGGGGCTGGTTGGAATATGCACCATGAACATTGGTTGAAACAGTTTGACAATCTGAATATGCTGAAATTACGCGGATCTATCGGTTATACCGGTTCCCAAAGTTCTGATGCTTATGCTTCTATTGCATCTTATAAATATTTTCTGGATCAGACTTATGATCAGTTTATGGGGGCCTACCTGAAAGGAATGAGGAATGATGACTTGAAATGGCAGGAAAAATTGGATTATAATGTAGGTGTAGATGTGGATATTGCTCATAACTTTACACTAAAGTTCGATTATTATATTGCCAATACGAAGAATACTTTATTGGATTTTACTTTGCCTCCGTCTAACGGTTTTACTTCGGTCAAAGAGAATATCGGTGATGTACGGAATAAGGGATTTGATTTGTACCTGACTTATACTCCCTGGCATCAGGCTAAAGAACGTTCGTACCTGACTTTTACCGCTTCGTTGTCGCACAATAAAAACAAGATCACCGGGATTTCGGATGCAATGAAACAGTATAATGCCAAACAGGATGAGTTGGCAGGAAACCGGTTTGATAACCGTCCGGTGCAAAAATATTATGAAGGAGTATCCATGAATGCGATCTGGGCAGTCCGTTCTCTGGGGATTGATCCGGCAACCGGAGAGGAAATTTTCCTGACTAAGGAGGGTAAAAGGACCAATGTCTGGAATGCTGCAGACCAGGTGGTATGTGGGGATGAACTTCCGGATTGCCAGGGGACTTTCGGGACAAATGTCAGTTGGAAAGGACTGAGTCTGAATTTGGTTTTCCGTTATCAGTTTGGTGGACAGATGTATAATCAGACTTTGGTTGATCTGGTTGAGAATGCAGACCTGAATTACAATGTTGACAGACGTGTCTATGCCGGACGTTGGAGGCATGAAGGGGATGTGAAACCTTATAAAGCATTGAGATATACTTATATGAACGATGATGGAACGGTGGGTTCTACTGCCCGGCAGATTAAGACCCAAGCAACCTCTCGTTTTGTGCAAGATAGAAATGAACTGACTTTGTCGTCAGTCAACCTGTCTTATGATATGTTCCGGCATAATATTCAAAAAATCGGTATGGAAACCCTGCGTTTTTCATTTTATATGAATGATGTATATACATGGTCGTCTATCCGTATCGAAAGGGGAACTTCTTATCCGTTTGCACGGAGTTTTAATTTCTCATTGTCTGCAACATTTTAATTTTATAGGGAATTATGAAACTAACAAAAGTAGTTGTTTTTATATCGCTGATATCCTCATTTAGTTCTTGTTCAGATTGGTTGGATGTAGAACCAAAGACAGAAATTAAATCGGATATTATGTTTGAGTCTGAGAGTGGTTTTAAAGATGCCATTATCGGGTGCTATATCTTGATGAGTAACTCTTCCTTGTATGGAAAAGAGCTGACTTCCGGTTTTATGGATGTTATTGCCCAGCAATTTAGCATGGAATCGAGTGCGAGCTATGCAAAGATCAAGGATTATGAATATGATAAGGCCGAGTCGATTATAAATAATATCTGGTCACAGATGTATACTACGATTGCTAACGTGAATAATATTCTGGAGAATATCGATGATAAAAGAGGTATTTTACAACCAGCCGTATACCAGATTATTAAAGGCGAAGCATTGGGTTTGCGTGCATTTTTGCATTTTGAGTTATTGAGGATGTATGGTTGGGGCGATTTGGCTGCTCATCCTGAATATTTGGAGAAAAAGTGTATCCCTTATGTGGTGACTTATGATAAAGTGTTGAATGAACAATATACTGAAGCTAAGGTGTTGGAATTTATCCACCGGGATTTACAGGCTGCTACTGATTTATTGGAAAAATTTGATCCTTGGTCCACTTCCCGTAAGGATGATGACTATGATCTGGTGGATGAAGAAGGATTCTTTAAAAACCGGATGACCCGGTTTAATTATTGGGCTGTTCAGGCTACGATGGCCCGGGTCTGCATGTGGGAAGGCAGAAAGGATAAAGCATTGCCAATAGCTCAGAATTTTATAAAAAATCAGTCTGGTATAAAGGATCTGGCCTGGATTACTGACCAGAGTATTAATAATGAAAAAGAACCGGAACGGGATCTGACTTTTTCAACGGAACATATCTTCCGGTTGGATGTTCATAAATTGTATGAGGGTTTACAGATATTGATTGATCCCAAGTACAATTATCCTGAAGATAATTTGAGCATGTTGTATCACGATCCGGAATATGCCAAAAAATTGTTTGAGGTAACAGAAAATATCGGTAATTCGGATTATCGTTATGCCCGCTTATACACTAAGGACGGTTCAAAATATGCTAACCGGAAATTTTATGAAGTTCAGGATGCGAAGTTTAAGAATATGATGCCTTTGATCCGGATGTCAGAAATGTATTACATAGCGGCAGAAGCTTTGAATGCTGCAAACAGGGGTAAAGAGGCTGTTGAATTGCTGAATATTGTACGCCGGAAAAGAGGTATTGCTGAGGTGAATGATTTAAAAACGAATCTTTCTGCTGAAGATATCACGGAAGAAATAGAGAAAGAATGGCGGAAGGAGTTTTTGGGTGAAGGCCAAATGTTTTATTTCTATAAACGTTTGGGATATAGTAAGATTCCTAATTCTAATATCCCTGCTACAGAACTGGTTTATGTGTTACAGATTCCGGAAGACGAGATCAATGTTGGAGGACGTGAACCGAATGTTTCAACCGATAAAGAAAAATAAGATGAGAAAGAAATTATTATATTTTACTATTCTGTTTGCTGTTTGCTGTTCATTTTATGCTTGTGATCACGAAGAAACACCGCTTTTTGCAGAAGATCCCGGAGTTTATTTTGCACAGAGTACTTATTCCTATAGTTTTAAGGATCAGATTGGCGTGGAAAAGGATACTATTTTTTGTACAGTGAAGATTTTCGGAGATTCTACGGATTATGACCGGACTGTGAAAGTGCAGGTTGTGGAAGGAGATACGGCGCATGTGACGACAGCTAATCCGGAACGTTACCGGATCTTGTCCGGTGTAGTTCCTGCCGGTAAATTTATGGGGTCTGTTGCCCTGGAAGTAAACGATGGGGAAGAATTGGCTGATAGTGTATATACAGTCTTTCTGGAGATAGTACCGAATCCGGATTTCCCGAGATTGGTAGAATTCCAGGGTAATATGTTGAAACTACAAATTACGGCAAAACAGATTGCTCCCGCCAATTGGAGTTGGTTATCCATGTATTTTGGAGAATATGAAGATGAATGGTGGGAATATATTTGTATCCAGACACAGAAAACTTCTTTACCTTATTGGCCTAACCAAACGGATACGGAGACCTGGTGGATGACAGATCAGGAATTCCTGGCTAATGTTGCTGTCGTAAAAGCTGCATTGCGGAGAGATAATCAGGAACATCCGGATAAACCATTATCCTATAAAAATGGTAAACCTTGGACTATTCGGAATTATTAATATGATTTTAAAATATGAAAACAAAAATATTAATATTGATCATGATGATTGGATTGCTGGCTTCCTGTTTTGAAGATGAATCCAATACCAAGATAGAAAAGATCAATCCGATTCATATTGAATTAGGAGATTTCTCAACTACTGTATCGGTGTATTTGCTTGATACTTTACGTATTAATCCGATTATATATAAAGAAGGAACGGATGATGCAAAATTGAGTTTTACCTGGGAGATATCGGGAAATGATATTGTACCAGCCATATTGGGAACTACAATGAACTTGAATGCGGTGATTACTGTTCCGGCAAGCGCTGATGCTTACCGGCTTGTATTGACTGCAACAGATGAGGATACCGGTTTGAAAAATTATGAGGAATTGCGTTTGTATGTAATGAGTAATTTCGGTAGAGGTTTATTGATTGCAGATACAAAAGATGAACAGAATTCTGATTTGAATTTGGTGATGTCGGCTAATTTTTCGGCGACTTGGACTGCCTTTCCGGAGAAAAATACCAAAACTATGAAATCGGTGTTCTCACAATGTAACAATGGGAATCTTATTGAGGGGTTGGTGAATGGGATGCAATCTACCTCCCAAGATGGCATGATCCGTACGTTAACAGTCACTACTGGTCATTCTGTTGTGCGTATGGACCCTTATGATTATCTGGCTGGGAAAGAAAATCAAGAATTATTTTTTGTACCTGTTACGGGTAAATTTGCTCCGAGGGGAATCCAATATGACGGGAATGTTTATTATGAATTACTGAATATTGACGGAACAATTTATTCCCGTAGAATGCGTGAAAGCAACTTGTATTATGGAGCTCCTTTGGTTACTTCTGATTATGAGGAATATGATATTAGTCAGATGTGTGCCATTCCGGAATATAGTTACTATGAATCTGCTTATTATTTTGATGAAAAGCTAAACCGCTTTTTGTCCAGTAGTTTAGACCATATGGAATTACAGACGATCGATCATAGTGATACCCGGGTTTTTGATCCGAATCATGTGGGAGAGAAGGATGCTTTATTTATGGGAGTAGGTAGCGGCAAAAATATATTTACTTTGTTTAAAAATGAAAAGTCAAATGATTATTTCTTGTATACTTTTATTCCTACAGCAGTGATCTCCGGTACAACTTTTACTCCCCAGCATGTTTATAACCTGAGCAGTGCGACAGGAATCCAACAGGCAGTGGCTTATGAATGCTCTGCTTTGGAAGAGGTATTTTACTATGCGACGGATAAGAAGGTATATGCGGCATTGCTGACCCAGGATACGCCTGAGGCTTTTGAACGTTATTCTATTGATATAGATGAAGATGATCCGAATACTAAGATTACATCTATCAAATTGTGGAAACAAAATTATCAAGGGAAAATCAAAATCAAAGATTCTGAGGCAGAAGAAGGTTATACTGAAATATATGCCGGTAACCGGATGATGATGATTACCACTTATAATGAGGTTACTAAAGAAGGAAAAGTAATCTGTGTTCCGGTGATGAATCTGAATAGCGGTACGTTAGAAAAGGATAAATCCTTCCACAAAGTATACGATGGCTTTGGACGTATCTTGTATTTGGCACCTCAGTCTTTATAATATTAACGAATCGAATTTACAGAGATGAAAAAGATATTGATATATTTATTATTGGGAGTGAGCTTGTTTGCTTGTAATGACTCAGATGATGATACCGGGGCCCGGAAGGTAAATGTGAAAAATGAATTTCGTGTAAAAGAAATCCGGGGGACTAATGCCCATTGGGGAAATTATACGATGGGTGTATCTTATTATGCAGAGGAATTAGATTCTGCCTGGGTTTATAATGCCCAGAAAGATACCCTGGCTATATTGACAACACAGGAAATAGAGGGAGGGATTGAATATGACATTTATGACTTTGTTCCGAACATTGATGCTGATTCTATTCGTCGTTTGGAAGAATTGTATGGTGAAAAAGCAAAGGACAGTATTCCGATGGTGACCCGGAAATTGTATTCTTTACAAGTGATATACGATAATGAACGGGTACAGAGTCAGGCTTTTTCTTTTTATATGCCCCGTGAGGATATGGGAGTTGGCCAGGATTTCAATAATAAATACCTGAACAACTACCGGACCAGATATTATTATGAATATGACCAGCAAGGATACCTTATCATTTGCCGGATGTTGAAGGATGTGTATCTTCCGGACCCGGATGATAATGCTGAGTTTGAACGTTCGGTGAATAAATTGGTATTTTCCTATGTTTCCGGTAGAGTTTCAGTTATGGATGAATTCCGGGCCGAAGATCAATATGGAAGTTCAGAGTCTTATGTAAAATCAGATACCTGGAATTTTGTCTATACCGGAGAAAAGTTGACTGCAGTGAATGGGGTGACTTATCAGTATGAAGGAAATTCAGTGAGTAGTATAACCCGGGATGGGCAAACCGTTCGGTATTCTTATAATTCTGATGGCTATCTGAAACGTATAGAGTGGACAAATGGAGAATACATGGAGATGAAGTATGAATCGGGGAATGGCAATTTTGGTGTCTTGTCCCCTTTGTTGGAACAAAACTGGGAAGTTCCTTATGTTCGATAGTTTATGAAGATAAGTGGGTGGTTATGGGTATGGGTATTGGGAATAAGTGCCTGTACCTCGTCCCAGACTGTGCATTTACATGGACAGTTGAAGGATATGGGGACACAAAATGTGATTATGCGGTATAATGGAGCTGCTGCTTTGCTGGGAGATAGCAGGGATATTATATTACATACAGATACTGAGGGGAACTTCGATACAATATTACCTTTGGAAAGACCGGAGTATTATTCAATAAACCGGAATACGCTTTGGTTGGAACCTGGTGATGATTTGAAGGTTATGATTACCCAGGATAATCGGGAAGCACAATTTCAGGGCCAAGGGGCGAATGCCAATATGTATATGAAGGACCGTTTATTTCCCAAAGGCGGTTCTTATCTCGAAGGAGGTACTAATGTGCAGGCTGATTTTCCACAAACCCGTAAATTGATAACTGAACTGGCTGCTGAACGGGAAAAGCAACTGGAGGATTTGCAGGGGGTATCTGCTGAGTTTAAGCAGTTGGAGAAAGCCAGAATATATGCTGATGTGATCAATAGTTATTTTTCATATAGCTCATATGCTTCTGAGTTTGCCGGTAAGACCGGAGAGGAGGTGATGAAACTGGAGCAAAAATATCTGTCAGAGGCAGCTGCGGAGATAAAGGAGAAGGTGAGGTTCCTGAATGATGAACGCTTTCTGGATGTTGCTGTAGTCCGGGATATTCTTTTTTATCGTTTAGACTCGGCCTATGCCGTTATCTTTGAAGAATATATTCCGGGTGACCGTTGCCGGGAACTTTATGATAGTTATCAAAAAGTGTCGGAGTTACGACATGGGTTGAATCAACAGGTTGTCGATCAGATCCGGGAATATATCGGTCAAATGAAGCAGGCAGATTTTGCTACAGAACTGGAGGAAAAGGTTAAACAGGCTGCCCGTTTGTTACCTGGACAGCCGGCTCCCGATTTTGTGATGACAGATACTGCTGGCCAAGAGGTCCGGTTGAGTGATTTCAAAGGAAAAGTAATTTATATTGATCTGTGGGCAACCTGGTGTGGACCTTGTATTCAGGAATCTCCGGCTTTTTCAGCTCTGAGTGTGAAATATCCTGATATTCAGTTTTTGCAAATTTCCAGGGATGAACAACGCCGGGCCTGGTTGGACTATGTTAGTCATAAAAAAAGTCCTTTACCTCAATATAATTCAGTAGATTTACGGTTGGTGGAAGGTTGGCAGTTGTTTTATATTCCCCGTTTTATACTGATAGACAAAGATCAGAAAATTATAGATGCTTATGCTCCCCGTCCTTCTTCTGAGGAAATAGCCGGAGTGTTGGACGTTTGTCTGAAACCTTGAATTCGGATATAAGTAGGATAGGGAAGTGTGGTAAATGTAGACCTTTACTACACTTCCTTGTTTTTAATTGTTGTCTAATGTTAATAATAGGTAAGAATGAATGGAATAAGGTGGATTTAAAGTCGTTCCGGAAATAGAGAGGAAAAGTATGATTGATTTTTGATTATATTTGTTCCTTGATTTTCAGAGATAAAAATGCAGAACGATAAGGAAATACTGGGGTTGTTGAAGACGGATACTGACAGGGGTATGGATAGCCTATTTGACAGGTATTATAAACCTTTGGTAGTATTTGCCTATGCATATCTGAATGATTGGGCTGAAACAGAGGACTTGGTTCAGGAACAGTTGGTGAAATTATGGTCCCGGCAGGCATTTGATCAGGTTACTGCTGAGGCGTTGGGATCTTTTTTATTTACTGTAGTAAAAAATGCCTGTATTAACCGGCTTGAAAAGAAACCGCTTCCGTTAACAAGCTTGGAACTGCCACATTTTAAGATTGCTCAGGAAGAAGCAGAACGTATGGATGATGCGGTAGCCCGGATTGTGGCAGAAGCTTTGCAAAAATTACCTGAAAAGACACGCCGGGTTGTTGAATGTGTGATGCTGGAAGATAAAATGTATAAAGAAGCTGCTGAAGAATTAGGAGTTTCAGTGAATACAATAAAGACCCTTTTGAAACAGGGTATGAAAATATTGAAGGAAGAATTAAAGGATAAGCAAGATTATTTGTTGTTATTGTATATGCGTGTTAAATTGCAATGGTGATCTGTATAGTTCCAGTAAAAATACTCCGATTCCTCTTTATCAAATGATGATTTAAAAAGTGTCTGATAATCAGGGATTTGTTGATTTGGTGGAAACAGAGAAGGGATCCAAAAAGTCAAAATATCCCCTTATAGAATCGGATATTTGATTTCAGTTTCCAATAGGGATACAAATAAATCGAGGGTGCTAAATGCTTTTAGGACCCCTCTTTTCATTTCAATCTGCATTTTACAGGTTTATTTGTACTTTTGGATTAGATTCTTTACGACTTCCGGAGTTAGTTTATGTCCTTCAAGGAATGGAAAACCTTCCCAACGGACGATGCCTTGGGGATCGATGAGAATAATGTGCGGAATTCCTTTTACTTCCAAAGATTTTTTCATCGTCGCCTGCGGATCGATGCCACAATAGTATTCGATTACCGGTTTTTCCAGAGCCTTAACTTTATCTGCTGTTTCGTCAGAAATACCGATTACAACCAAGTTATCTTTGAATTGTTTGTGAATTTCATTCAATTCCGGAATTGCCTGACGGCATGGACCGCACCAGGTTGCCCAGAAATCTACCAGTACAAATTTTCCTTTTGTATCCGGTTGTTTGGAAAGCCATTCGGTTACTGTTAAATCGGGGGCTTTTTCATTCAGGATGGATTTGGCCCATAATTGTTTTCCATTATTACTTTCCTGAGCAAAGGAAAGGCTACTGATTAGAAGCAATGTAATGATATTAATGGTGTTCTTCATAATTGAACGGGTTTATTGTTTCTGTTATCGCTTCATAGCCCTGTCCATGTCTTTTTTGGCATCTTTGAGTTTCAGGGATTCCCGTTTGTCATATTCTTTTTTACCTTTAGCCAGTGCAATCCGCATTTTTGCATATCCTTTTTCGTTGAGGAAAACCCGTACCGGCACAATGGTAAGTCCGGACTCTTTGACTTTTCGCTCCAACTTAATGAGTTCTTTATGAGTGAGCAATAGCTTGCGTTCTCTTTTTTCTTCGTGGTTGTAATAGGTGCCTAGTTTGTATTCAGAAATATTCATTCCTTTTACCCATAATTCGCCCCGGTTAAAGAAACAGTAGGAATCGACGAGGCTGGCTTTGCCTGCTCGTAAGGATTTAATTTCTGTTCCGGTGAGGACAATACCGGCATTATATTCTTCCAGAAATTCATAGTCGAAAGAAGCCCGTTTATTACGTATATTGATTTCATTAGCCATGATGGATATCAGTTTAGATGTTAATAGCAGATATGTTGAATAGGATCATAAGGAGTTGCGAGATAATGATTGGAATACAAATGATAGTTAACGAAGTGATTATTAAAATGTTCGTTTTCTGATTTGCAGGTATTTCTGGTAACCTTTCTATTCCTGAATAAAGAGTCCGGATAAAAATGAAACTCAGGAGAGTAAACAACTGGCCTATAAAAATATTCCCTAAAGCTGTTCCTATTCCGTGGAAAAGGATAAAAACAGCGAAACTATATATAGTCAGGTTTAATGCCATATTGTTTGGGCAGTTTAGCTTACTACAAAGATATTCACGGGTAATCAGGTAAGCGAACCAAGCTCCGCACAAAGCTGAAATCAGACTAATGAAGGCTAATCCTACTGAATGGAGAATGCTGTATTTAAAAAGACTAAGCAAAAGTACCAATAAAGAAACCACCAAAGATACTGGTAAAAGATAGTTACGGAAAATATCTTTAACTGGCAGGTTTTCTTTCAGTATCCAAGGCCAGATGCTGTTTGGTCTCAACAGCATTAGCTTTGTCCGTTCATATATTTTTTGGAAATTCATTTTCATAAGACTACAAAAATATTTAATTTTTTGGTTATTCTGCTACTGTTTTTCTAACTTTAAACTAATAGTAGCGGTTCAGCAAAGAATCGGTTGTGATGAGTTTATCAGATTGAGGAGTTATGAATTTATTTTTTGTGGAAGATAGGAACTGTTTCAATTCATGTGCGATCTTTAAATAACCGTTTTCATTCGGATGTAAGCCGTCCCGGAACAAGGATTCCTGGATGAGTCCGTTTTTTTGTTTTAACCGGGTTGAAATGTCTGCAAAACGGATGTAAGAAATCGGTTTTAATTTTTTTGCAATTTGTTTATTCAATCCTTCGATCCGTTTCTCCTGATTTTTGCGGGGTAAAATACCAATAACTATAATTTCGGCTTGAGGTTGTCGGGAATGTATCGTTTCTGTGATGTCTTTAATTCCCAGTACGATGTTTTCATCTGTGTCAGTTTCCAGGTTGTTGGTTCCTATTAGCAAAAACACTTTTTGAGCCTGAAAACCATCTAATTCTCCGTGCTGAATCCGCCATAGCACATTCTCTATCCGGTCCCATCCGCATCCCATATTGACCACTTTCTTGTTTTTGAATAGCTGGTTCCAGGATTTGTTTCCGCATTGTCTCGGAGCATGGGGTTCTCCACTCCAATAGTGTATGATGGAATTTCCTATAACGGCAATTTCAGGTTGTACTTCCTGGTTATAGGATAAGATGGTTTCGTGTCTTTG
>URJC01000037.1 GCA_900548135.1 uncultured Odoribacter sp.
AGTAGCAACCAGCGTCTTATAGATGTGAAGGCTTCTCTGCAAAAAGGATGTACTGAACTTTTTGAATATGCTCCATATCCGGTTCTGGCTGTGTGATATTCGAGATACTGGTTTGGTTTTTATCCTTTTCCGTGTATCCTGTTAATTTGCAGGCAGGGATTTTAATAGGTTGAGAAGGCGGTAATTGGCTTTTATAAAAATTTTCAATCGTTTTCGGTTTGGATTTAAGTTTTTGTATAAATATGCTTATACTTGTATGAATATGCATATTTATTATTGTTTAATATATTAATATTCAATGTGTTGACATATAATTTCAAAATCTGGTATGAAAAGAAAATGCCGAAAACAATTTGTAATTTTGATGGCATTGAATAGAAAATCATAACTCTAAAAACTTGAATTTATATGGGCTTCGTAACAAAAGAGAAATTTCTCTCAAAAGATTTTTTTGTAGCATATGCCTGGTTATTGGGAGGATGTTTTGTGTTTGCTTTGGGTGCGGTCATGTTTGCTGAACCTTATGGTTTCGCTCCGGGAGGTACATATGGGCTGTCGATGGTATTTCATCATCTTTGGGGATGGGAGACTGAGATTGCGGCTTTATGCATGGATGTGCCTTTATTGTTGTTAGGAATTTATTTCCTTGGGGGAATGTTTGGAGTAAAAACTGTTATCTGTACTTTTGCCATACCAGCTTTTATGCGATTGATACATCACTTTTACGGATATGATGCATTGTTGGAGCCGGGAATAACAGACCGGGGAATGCTTAACGAACAGCTTTTGTCGGCTATTTTCGGAGGAATTGTTTATGGTATCGGTATTGGAATGATCTTTAAGGCACGGGCAACTTCCGGAGGATCCGACATTATTTCTATGATTTTGAATAAATATACCCACATATCGCTTGGAACTTTGGTGATTATTGTTGACTGTACCATTACGTTGTCGACGGTTGTTGCTTTCGGTGACTGGCGATTACCGATGTATTCCTGGATTATTGTGTTTATTGAGGGTAAGGTGATTGATTTGGTTATTGACGGAGCTGCTGTTCACAAGACCCTGATGATAGTAACTGATAAATTAGATCCGGTGAAGGACGTGATTATTAAAGATATTAACCGTGGAGCGACTTTATTACCAGCTGTAGGTATGTACCGGGGAGAAAGCCGGAATATGATTTATACGATTTTAACGCGGCGTGAAATGATGATTTTGCGTCACCGGATTGCTGAAATTGATCCGGAAGCTTTTATCAATGTTATGGATTCAAAAGAAATTCTGGGACGCGGCTTTAAACCGCTGAAAGAAAATTGAAACTATCTCACTACCACTTAGGCAGATTGTCGGTTGTGGTTAAGAAGAGAATTTTTGAATAGGGTCTGTGCAGTTGCTTTACGCAGACCCTATTGAGTTTTCGGATTAATACATATCGGTAATATCCCAGACAAAAGCCCGGATACCGTTTTCTTTGTTTACTTCATCCAACGCTTTGACGTATTTCAGAATCAGGGGTACCATTTCTTCTTCGACGATGGTAATGGTGGCGGAGTTCATTTCCGGCCAGGTATGAGATCCCATACGAGGTTCTCCGGTTTCTGTTCCTGCTCCGTTAACCAGAGGCCATTGCGTAAATCCTTTGATCTGTAATTGATCGAGGAGAAAAGCTACTCGCTCTGTCAGGGCTTGGTTGTATGTTATGAATACTGCTTTCTTCATATTTGATTTTAATTTTTGATTTACAATTTCAGACTTTAATATCGGTCTGAAACTGTAAATCTGTATTATCGATTACTTTGGGGTAGATCTCTTTCGGGATCGAAGTCTTTCATGAACTTAAATTCTTTAGCCAATGCTTTTTTCTTGTTGCGGCTACCGCTCTTATCCATTGCAGCATAAACGGCCGGGACGATAATCATCGTAATAATGGTGGAAAATACCATACCACCGATTACGGCGATACCCATTGGACGCCAGGTCTCCGAACCTTCACCGGTACTGATTGCCATCGGTACCATACCCAGAATCGTTGTCAAAGAGGTCATCAACACCGGACGCAGACGAGAACGACAAGCTTGTGCAATAGCATCATACAAGCGAATACCTCTTTCACGCATCAGGTTGATAAAGTCGATCAATACAATACCGTTCTTCGTTACGATACCGACTAGCATAACACCACCTAAAGCGGCAACGATACTTAAAGTCGTATTCGTAAGCAGCAGGGCCAGAATGACTCCCGTGAATGCGAACGGAAGAGCCAGCATGATGATAAACGGCATTTTGAACGATTCGAACTGGGCAGCCATCACAATGTATACCAGCATCATAGATAGTAATAACAACCAGATCAAAGAACTGAAAGATTCCTGTTGGTCTTCATAGTTACCGCCGATGTAGAGGCTGACGTCCTGAGGTATGTCTTCCAGACCGTCGATAATTTGCTGGCTGGCTATTGCGATTTCTCCTAAAGCTACACCTGCAGCCGGAGTGATAGATACTTTCAGGATACGTTGTTTACTTTTACGTTCGATATTTGGTGGAGAGAAATACTCTTTGATTTCACCCAATTCTTTCAGACGTATTTTTTCTCCGTGTCCATCCGTGATTAGGATGTTTTCGATTTCTGTCAGGGAAGAACGGTATTTTTCGTCTAAGCGGACGATAATATCGTATTCTTCTCCGTCTTCTTTGAACTTACTGTTACGGAAACCGTAGATCCGGTTACGGACATAAGAACCGACTTCTGTAGTGGTCAGACCATGACGAGCAAGCTTATCCTGATCCAATACAATCTGGAGTTCGGCTTTATCATCGTCCCGGCTGATTTTGATATCTTCTGCTCCCGGAATCTGACGGGCTTTCACAGCGATATCCTGAGCCAAACGGGTGGTTGTGTTGAAATCGTGCCCCATGATCTCGATGTCAACAGAGTTGCCCCCCAAAGCACCACCGGAAGATGAAGTACTTACTGTATATTGTAGTATATCCGGAAAGCTCTTCAAAATAGAACGAACCTGGTCGGCAATGACGAAAATACTCCGTTCACGGTCTTTAATATCTACGGTACGTAAACGCATATTCAGGATATTGTTACCCGTGCTGTTCATCATGGAAGCGAAAGAAGCTTCTTCTTCACTACCGTATGACAGGTTGATGATCGTAATTTCCGGTATGTCTGCCCGAATCATTGAGTCGATCTGTAAAGCGACTCTTTTCGTCTCTTCCACCCGCTGGCCGGATTGCATTTTTGCATATACAGTCATATTGCTCTGGTCGTTCTGCGGCATAAAGTCGGTTTTGATAAACCGGGAGAGGAAACAGGATCCCAGGAATAGGGCAGTCATGAAACAAATGACGAATGTTTTATGATACAACACCCAACGGATCAGTCTTTCATAACCTGAATCCAGTCTGTCCAATTGCCGGGATACGAAATTATAAAAGCTGAACTTGCTGTTGTTGTTGTTTTCTTGTATCCGCATCAATTGTGAACAAAGCATAGGAGTCAGAGAGATTGCCGTCAGTGTCGAGGTGCAAACGGTGATACAAACGATCCATCCCAACTGTTTGAATAAGATTCCGGTCATCCCGGTTACCAGGGTCAACGGGAAGAATACAGCTACGGTAACCAGGGTGGTGACGATTACAGACAACCATACCTCATTCGTTCCGTATTTGGCTGCTTCGCGTGGCCGGCTTCCCCGGTCGATATGTTTGGTAATATTTTCCAATACCACGATCGCGTCGTCCACCACCATACCGATTGCAATCGAAAGGGAGGACAGTGAAATTACATTCAGAGACTCACCCGTTGCAAACAAATAGATGAAGGCGACAATCAGTGAGATCGGGATAGTCAGAGCAATGATAAAGGTAGCCCTCCATCGTCCTAAGAACAGGAATACGACCAATACCACAAAGATCAATGCGTACATCAATGTTTCCTGCAGGTTGTTGATAGATTTTACGATGAAGTCAGAGTTGTCTGAAATAATCTGGAATTTAATATCCGAAGGTAATTCTTTCATTGCCAATTCCAGCTGCTTTTTCGCTTCTTTAGCTACGGCGACGGCATTGGCGTCGGTCTGTTTGGTGATCATCAGTACACCGCCGTTTCCCCGGTTGATCGTTTGTTCCAGAGTGATGTCTTTGATCGTATCCCGCACGACAGCAACATCATGTAAGTAGATGGTTTTGTCGTTTTGAGTACCGAGTACGATATCTTTGATCTGGTCGCTTTCTTCGAATTCACCCTCTATACGCAAAGCATAGTCCATCAGGCCCATTTTCACGTTACCGGAGGAAATATCCTTATTCTCTGCCAGGATTTTGTTACCGATCTGTTCGAGAGTCAGGTTGTAAGCATCCAGTTTATTCGGGTCTAAATCGACATAAACCACTCGTTCCGGAGCACCGGAAACGATCACAGAAGCCACACCGTCCACCCGGTTCAAACGGGTGACCAGTTTGTCATCCAGAATTTTGTCTATACCGGGATAAGACTGTTCGGCCGTGACGGCATAAATCAGGATCGGCATCATAGACGTGTTGAAACGCATAATGGTCGGTCGGTCGATATCGTCCGGCAAATTCTGCATTGCTTTATCGACAGCGTCACGTACGTCGTTGGATGCTTCGTCCAGGTTGGCTTCCCATTCGAATTCCAGAGAGACAACTCCTAAGTTGTCATAAGACGTAGAGGTCATCTCTTTCAGATTATCTACGGAGTTCAATTGATCCTCCAGGATTTTGGTTACATTTTCCTCAATGTCCGAAGCATTCGCTCCCGGATAAGTTGCCATCACAGTGAGGTAGGGCGGGTCCATCTTGGGATACTGGTCCACCGGCAACTGTATATAAGAGGCAACACCCAATACCATAATGGCGATAAATACCATTAATGTGGAAATAGGCTTGTTGACCGCTGTATTGTATATACTCATATTCTTATTATTTATTTGATGTATTTATCTTATTGAACGATAGTAATAGGAGAACCGTCGACAACACGTCCCTGACCGACAACGATCAATTCGTCTCCTTCCTGGATTTCGTCGCTGATCAATTCGATCTTATCTTCAAAACGTTTCCCTAAATTCACAGATACTCTTTTGGCTTTACCGTCTTTGTTGATGAATACATAGCGGTCGTTCGCCCCTTGGAGTTTCAATACAGCGATAGCAGGAGCAACGACGGTTTCGGTATTTCCGATAAAGAAGTTGATGGTTCCGTACATACCGGGACGTAATGCTTCGTCGTCGTTCGGAATCTTCACTTCAACGGTGAAAGTTCTCGAAGCCGGATCGATCGTCGGGTAGACGATACTTACCTGCCCTTCGAATACCCGGTCGGGATAAAGGCTGCTTTTCAATTCTACTTTCGTGCCTTTCTTTACCGACAGGAAGTATTGTTCCGAAAGATTTACATAGGCTTTCAGGGGATTGATTTTTTCAATCGCAATGATCGACGGTTTGGAAGCACCACCGAAAGCAGCTCCTGTATATACTTCTCCGTTTTCGAAATATTTTCCGGTCACAACTCCGTTGAAAGGAGCCAACATCCGGGTATTTTCTTTCAGGAAGTCTACGTTCGATTTAGCTACCTCATATTGGGTCACTGCAGCATCGTAGGCTTGCTTACTGATACTCTGAGTTTCATTCAGCATTTTAGCCCGGTTGTATTCTGCTTCCAGATTTTTTAACTGGACTTCGGCTTGTTGCAGATTCGTCCGGTCCATTTCGACTAATAATTGTCCTTTTTTAATCCGGTCCCCAACTTCTACATAGATTTTTTCAATACGTCCGGTAGCTGCAGGTGCATAATACACTTGCTCGTCTGCCTGTAAATTTGCTGTGTAGTCCAGGGTACGGGCAATGTTTTCTTTTTCCAGTTTTTGAACTTTCACCGGGATAGCTTCAACTACGCTGGTATCTTTGTCAGAATCTTTCTTTCCTGAACAACCGGCTAATACAGCAATCGCGAGGGTAGATAAAATTACGTTCTTTATCATTGTTTTCAATATTTAATTTGTTTCTTTTTCAATTACAGAGCTAAAAGATCGCTTTCCGATATTCACTCCTGATTATTTTAGCTCGTTATACAGTTTCTCCAGTTGAGTTTGTGCCTGTAATAAAGTTAAACAAGCCGAAGTATAGTTGTTTTCAGCAGTCAGGTAATTGTTGTTTGCCTGAGTCAGATCAAGACTGGAAACAGTTCCGGCATTGTATTTGTGCTGGTAGTTTTCCAGCACTTTTTTAGCAACTAAAATGTTTTCTTTTTGCAGCTGATAATCCTCCATTGCATTTTTCAAAGCGAATTTATATTGTTCTTCCTGCAAATTCAGCTGGTCTTCCAATAAACTTTTGTTCAATGTCGTTTGTTCCAGTGTGATTTTTTCCTGATCTAATTGTGCTTTACGTTGCAGGCCTGAGAATACAGGTATACTCATGGTGATAGAAGCAGAATTAGGGATATTCATAAATCCACCTTTTTTGAGTTGATATTGATATGAATAGGATCCGCTGATTGTAGGAGCATAGGCCCATTTTTTCAGACCAACCATTTTTTTCTGCAGTTCTTCCTGGGTTTGCATCAATTGGTATTGTGAATTCTTATTCACATCGAATTGTTGGATAGCTAATTTCAAGAATGACCCTTCTTCTAAAAAGTTCTCAAGTGGATCCGTTAATGTAATTGGCGTACCTGCTTGTAATCCTAATTGCAGACGTAGTAAATTATAGTTTACATCGACAGTACGTTGCATAGCTAGCAAACTGTTTTTCAATTGTCCTACAGTAATCCGAATCTGATCCACGTCTGTAATTTCTGCAGTTCCAGCCTTATACATATTTTCTGTATGGTTTTGGATCTTATTCATATTTTCCAGATTTACTTTTACAATTTCCATTAAGCGTTCACTAGCCAGAATGGTGTAATAAGAATTGTAAACTGTTTCCTTAATATCCAATTCAGTAATATCCACTTGTTGGGCTGCCATTTGTTTAGCAATTTTACTGGTTTGAATTCCTAATATCCATTCTCCACTGAAAAGTAATTGAGATACGGAGACGCTCACATTTGCCTGATCTTTCATTTTAATTGCTCCTTCGCCAAATGAAGCTTCATAGCCGAAATTAGTACTGTAACCCAAGCTTCCGGTTACTTGTGGTAAACCTTGTGATACAGCTTCGGTTACCATTTTATTTCTAAGCTCAATGTTCATTTGAGATACCTGCAGTTCTTTGTTATGCTCAACGGCAAAATTCACTGCTTGCTCTAATGACAAACTTTGCGGCTCATTGGGAGTGGATGGCTGTGCTGATAATATCCACGGAATGAGGATCGCAATAAAAGTAACTAATACTCCTCTTTTCATTCTCTTTAAGTTATTGATTTTTTTTAATTATTTCATGCTATAGTTTCAAGTTTTCACAAATAATATGCCAGTTTCCCGTCGGGTATGAGATATTTTCTGCTTCTATTTATATATTGTTTATTTTTGTTGTTTATTAAGTAATTTTTCCAATTCGTACATTCCTTTGGGAGTCGCAAAACTGCGGATAATATTTTCTACAATAGTAGAGACAATCATGGAGACCGGATATTTTAATTCACTGATCATTTCCGGCTCACCGATGAGATACATTTGCTTTACAAACAGGTAGACCTGGATCTCACGGTTGATGTCAGACCGGAAATAACCATCCCGTATCCCTTTGTCGATGACTTCGTTGAATAAATTGTGGATGAAAATCTGATCTTTATTGTTTATCCGTAAATAGACATCCGGATGATATTTTTTTAAATCGAATAAATTTGCCGGCATTCTGCTGTTAAAACTCTGGATAATACGGTCTCTGATCGACAACATAATTTCTATGGAATTATGTTGTTTCAATTCTTCGATATCTTTTTGTTTCCGGTGATCATTTATACGGAGCATCATGATCTGTTCGACAAGATCATCTTTATTACTGAAATATTGATATAAAGTTTTTTTCGATATCTTGAGATGCGAACAGATATCGTCCATTGAAGTACTTCTTAAGCCATATTTTAAAAATAACTCAGAAATATTTTCTAATAGTTCTTCTTTCGTCCGATTGAATTCGCTTTCTGTCATGATAAAATTAAATTTGCACATGAAAACGTTTTGAATATATATCGTTTCCATGGGACGCAAAAGTACAAAAATCATGCCAATACAGAAGTAGAATACTGTTAAAAATAATTATATAAAAACAGGTCTGTATTTCTGAGAATACAGACCTGTTTGGTAATGATAGAATCAGATATTCTATTCTTCGTCTACAAGTGCCTTTACATCTATTTCGCGGATCATGGCATAAGTTGTATTATTGGCACCCAGAATGGTGATTTTGATATAACGGGATTCTTTGAGAACTTTAAGATTGATGTTTATAGCACCGTTATTGGTTGCTCCGTCCAAGCCTTGATAAGTTCCTAAATCATTCCATTGAACATCTTTAGAAGTAGGAGTTTCTGTCGTGGATTCTATTTTAGCAGAAGTGGGGCCCCCTGAATTTCCATTTCTGCGATAAAGTGAAATGACAGAAGGTATAACCGTTTGTTTTAGATCCACTACAATATATTGAGGAAGGGTTCCGCTACTACTCCCGTCTCCATAATTACCTCTGTACCAAACTGAATGCCAGAAAGTGCCGTCATCGCCATCGATGGCATTTGCTGCATAACCATTATCCCCTCCGGTTTCTTCCGAGGAAAAGTCAACTATTTCCCAGTTCGGAGTACCTGTTTCATTTACTTTTTCCAGTGTAACTTCAGTTTTAGTTTTAAACTCATCCTCTGTTACATTTGAACCATTCCCGATATAGTCAAAGGTTTGTATGGCATATTCATAGTCTGTTGCCTCTGAAAGTCCGGTAATATTCCATTCTGTATCGAGTGCAGAAAGTGTATCAATGTACATCCATTCAGTGTTCCCTTGTTCTTTCAGTTTAATAACAGTATACTCAAAATCATCTGCTTCAGGATTTTCCCAGCTTAGTAAAGCACTGGTAGCTACCGGAGAAACAGTCAGATTGGAAACAGATTCCGGGCCTTCATTATCTTCTATTGGCTGGAAATCACCTATCGCATAAACAATATCTGATTTTTGTAATTTTTTAGATATAGCTCTGACACCAATTTTATAAGCATCATTATACAAATGTGTGATTGTATAATGAGTAGACTGGGCAGGTGCTGAGTATAAGGTCGGATCTGCTTGATTTCCCTGCCATTCTACCAGGTAGTAGGCTACTTCTGAATTATTGTTAGGAACTGTCCAGGTGATATTCAAACTGCGCTCGCCTGGGGTCACTGTTATATCGGAAACAGCAAAATCAAAAGTCCCTCCAGGTAAAGAATCTGTTATGGCAATTTCTCTGCCGCTTCCGGCAACCCCGTCTCCTTCGTTGCACTGAACAAAGCAGAAGGCAACTATTGAAAGAAGGAGTATTTTTCCTGTTTTTATATTGAATTTCATCATATTGAATTTATTTGTATTGTTCTTTTATGATCACATAAGGACTAATTACTTCTATCAGCCATTTTCCCGGTTCATTGATTTTGTAACTATTTTTAAATCGTACTTGATAGGAGTAATAATTAACTCCCAAGGTATTGACCATTGTTTGGTACTCATCGGTCAGATTCCAGTATTGGTTGTCTATGGTATAGTAAACCAGATACACATTGTCGCCAGTATTGTACATGCTCCCAAAAGCAGGGTAGGGAACAGTTGGAAAACGGAAAATACAGGAAGTGTCTGTGTAAGAAACTTTTTCTGAACTTCCGTTGATTGGCAGAGAATTGTCATGATAGCTGTTATAATTTGTCTGACTACTTGCATCATACCAGCGTTTGATGGCTTCCGGAGGGAAGGGGGTGCCTTCGGAGTCTTTTACAACCATTTCCAGTTCTACAATATCCGATGTCCCTACTTTGTATATTTTCCGGTAAGGGTGTGTATTATTTTCAATCTGAGCATGTTCTGCTGTAGTATAGGGATTATGGTTGTCAATGTCAGTTTCGGTTCCGTTCGCAGAAACACCGTAAAAATAATCTCCGAAATTTCCGGGCCGCTCGAACGGTTTGACCATTAACTTTACAACGCCAAAATTTTCAAAGATTTTTGAAGATTTACTGTTACTTGCCCGAACATCAACGCCGTATAATCCTTCGGATAAGTTCACTGTGGCGCTGTTGAATATAAGTTGTCCGCTATAGGAATTAATTTGAAGTGGATTTTCGTATGAAGTATACAGTTTTTCGTTTACCAGTTCCATCGTTGTATCGGTAGTTCCATCGTAGGCTGTACTCCATAATGATATCTCGTATTTTTGATTCAAAAATTCAGGCACTTCTTCCCCCGTTAATAAATTTCTGACTTGCACCAATTCGAAGGTGATCGGACGGGTTGAGCCATCTACATAAGGTATACTTGAGATCTGATAGATACCCCTGACAACTTCCAGCGTATCTTCTCTCATTTCTATGCCTTCGTAACTGAAAAAACCGACATCCGGTTTCTCGCAAGAAAAAAGCGAGATGATCAAAGCAAAGGCTATGAGTAAATTGGATGAATATTTCATGGTCATAATTCATTTAATTTAAGACTGCTTCGTGAAAAATAAATTTGTGGCTATTTTGTAGAACATGGATCACTCCGGTAGTGGTGATCAAACCGGAGGTTTGTACCCGTATCCGTTCATCTCTTTCGCTGGTGGCGATATTGCCATTTACAGTGTCTTCGTATGAGTCAAAATAGTTTCCCACTTTTTTGATGAAAAAAAGATATTCGGGTTTAATAACCAGGTCACTCTGGTAAGCGTCCTGGGGTTCTTTGGACAATTTAAAATCAATACCAGCCAAGGAAGTGTAGATCCGTCCTTCTTGCGTCAGACTGTCCCGGGTGATGGTTTCTGCAAAAAGATACATTTGAATGGAATCAAATTCAGTGACTGGAATACTGTCAAAAGTGTAGACGGCATCGGCATCCAGTCTTTTGCGTAATTCCAGTTCATCCCGGATGTATTCATTTATGGAGAAATTCGTGGGAGCATAGAACGTTCCGGCTTCATTCACCTTATCCTTTAAACCGGCAATATCGATGGCCATTACCAGTGTGTCAAACAGAGGGTTAGATTTCAGGTAGTCATAGGTAGTCATATTTACATATGGGTTCGCTAGCCCTCCATCAATAAGATAATCATCATTTGTACAGGAAGTTATAAGTCCTGCTAATAAGAGTATATAAAGAATATGTTTCATGGTATGTATTTTTATATATTAAATCTGTCCTTGCCAATAAGGTATTTGTACTAATTCACGATTGGCAGAGAACAAATCGGTATGTACAGGCCAATACTGACCTTTTTTTGAGATACGTTCTGCAGAATACCAGGAGCATCCCTCCCAATAGTCGTTACGGATCCGGTCAAAGGCAATTTGTCCTTCGCCTACCAGTTCCCTTGCTCTTTCGTCGAATATGGCTCCGAGCAAATCAGTGTCACTGCCATTGAAATTACCGATTCCGGAACGGTTACGGATTTCATTCAGCAGGCTCCGGGCATTTCCGGTACGTCCCAATTTATACAACGCTTCAGCACGAAGTAGGTAGATACCGGTGAGGCGCATCAACAAGACATTGGAATTGGCGAAATAGGCTCCTTTGTTATTGGGGTCCTCTTGTTGGCCGGTTGAATATTTCTTTAACATTGGTGGCTGTGTGGTGTGTGTATTGCTATTTCCAAAGTTTTCAAAAAATAGTTCCCGGCGAATATCTCTTTCTGAATACAAGGCTTGCGACAGGGAAGCATCTGCTACCATCAGGTTTGATTGAGGGCTACCGGTTAATGAAGTATTGGTGTAGTTTTCACTCCACCAGGTCCGGGCATGAATATGCCAGCCGTAATTCATCCAATAAGTTTCACTTTGATCGATAGATACATTTAATTCGAAAATTCCTTCCGAACTTCTGCCTTCAAACATTTGTGTTACGGCATTTTCGTCAGAATAATCTACTAATGAACGCCCGCTTTCTGCAATTACAGTCGCCAAGCAATCATCTGCCATTTGTACCAGCTCTATATATTTTGTATTGTCATCTTTGTAACAATTGGCCAGCCACAGGCATACATCCGCTTTTAAAGATAAGGCTGCTGCTTTATCTGCACGTATGGCATATTGATCAGATGTGGAACTTGTATAGTCCAGGTTGACTATAGCTGCATCCAGGTGCTCGAGGCAATATTCGAGGATATCCTGTTGGGAAGATTGCGCTTTACCGATTGTAGATCCTTCGCTTAAAGCCTGATCCACACTTTCTATGGATTCCTTCACCAGAGGGACATCACAATAGATACGGGTTAGCCAAAAATAGGTATAGGCATAAAGGAAATGGGCTTCTGCCTTAATCTGCATTTTTTCTTCGTGACCTGTGGCTGTATCTTCGTTGAAGTCGGTGTCTGACAGATCATCAATATGATTCAATATTGTACTAGCGGTAGTGATTATTTGATAATAAGGCGTCCAATCTACCCACCAATCGTATAGATAGGCTCCTGCGTAATTGCCGCTATAAGCATAATTGGGTATCCAGTGGTTATGTACCAATACTGTCTGTGAGGGTAAGTCACCATATAGATAAAACGGACGTTCTGTGAGTAATGTCCGGCGGAATAAACTGTAAGTACCAGCCAGCAACTGACGGGTTCCACTTGCTGTGCCCCAGATTTGTTCGCCATTGGCTTTGCTGAGGGGATCCAGGTCCAGGTATTTCTGGCAACCGGAAAAGGAGAACATCCCCAGCATTATGAAAGCTATAATTAATTTATTTATTTTCATATTCTTATTATTAGAATTGAACATTCAGACCAAAAACAAATTTACGGGCCTGAGGATAGCCATCCCCATAGGTATAGCCCCGGGAGTCAACGGCAGTGGCATCAATGACCGTTTTTGATTTTTGCCATTGACATACATTGTAAACTGTTCCGTAGACATAAATCCGGTCAAAACCGATTTTCTTCATCCATTCCTGATTGAAATTATAAGACAATGTGATATCCCTTACCTTCCAATAATTTCCATTTTCCCAGTACATGGATGAACCCCGGTAGCCGTAACGTCCTGCCGATCCCGGAACGCTTACCAGCAAAGAGGGATAATAGCCACCGCTACCTTGGCCTGTCCAGATGGAATAGTCTGAAAGGTCTAAAGAGGCTTTCGTGTCCCAGGTTCCATAATCGTAGCGGTTTAGGATGCTTTGTGAAACATGGTCGTAGATATCGCGTCCGAATGCAAATTCACTGTTTACACGTAGTCTCCATTGCTTGTAAGAAATTTGCAGGTTTAAATATCCCTGGATTTTAGGATTAGAGTTTTTGTCAATCAATTGGGTATCCTCATCTGCATTGTCTGAAACCAGATAATTACCGTTGATGTCTTCCCATAAGGGGTAACCGGGTTGGACAGTGCCCCAAATACCACCTTTAGTAGGATCCAGTGGCA
>URJC01000038.1 GCA_900548135.1 uncultured Odoribacter sp.
TAATCCCATTTGCAGAAAAAATAGCAGCTGTCGTTTCTGCGAATTCACGGGAATGATGCCGGCAATCGTAGCCTATACATACTGACTTTTCTTCGTGAGGGAACATCTGGTTAATATAATTGGCAAAACCTTGTGTTGCAGCACCTACTGTGTATATGTTCATTCTGTTGCTTCCAACTCCCATGATGCCCCGTAAGCCTCCGGTACCGAATTCGAGATCGTTGTAAAAGGATTCTATTAACTCTGTAGGATCATTCGCGTTTAACAAACGCTTCACTTCTGTTCGTGTATCTTTGTCGTAAGCTTCGTTCAGCCAGCTTTCTGCTTTACTTCTTGCTATACGAATAATTTCCTGGTTCTCCATAGTGTATTTTTTTATAGTGTTATGTTCTCACAAAGTTATAAAAATAAAAAAGCTCTGCAATGCAGAGCTTTTATTATTTTGTGTAGGGAAATTAAGATCTTTTTTCTTTAATCTTAGCTTTCTTACCAGTTAGATTGCGGAAATAATAAATTCTTGCACGTCTAACTTTACCTACTTTGTTAATTTCAATCTCTTTGATGTACGGAGAGTTCATCGGGAAAATTCTTTCAACTCCAATGTTACCTGACATCTTCCGGACAGTGAAGGTTTTTGTTTCACCTGTTCCTTTGATCTGAATTACGACTCCACGGAAAACCTGGATACGTTCTTTATTACCTTCAATAATTTTGTAATGTACGCTGATGGTATCACCAGTGCCGAATGAAGGATGCTCTACAGGGTTCTCAGCAGCAAATGCCTGCTCTGCAATTTTAATTAAATCCATGATTCTAAATTTTATAATTTTTATACCGGACACAGTATTATCGCGGAGACTTTCGTATAAGAGACTGTGTACGCTTTAAACAGGTTGCAAAGGTAGAAAACTTTATTTTCCTATGCAAGAAACAGTGAAAAAAAAGCGGCACCTGTAATGATTTTCTTTTTTTATTTTACTACTTCCTGAGCTTTTAGCTTTCATTACGACTCACTTATCGTTTATACTGGAAACGTTTGTATAATTTTATGGAAAAACTTTTTTATTCCGGAAAAAGGTCTTACATTTGCAATCGGAGGTGAGGATTCCGAGTATAAAAACCGGGATTCTTTTTAATAAAGGCACTTATTGGAGGATAAGTGTCATTATTTTTATGTATAAAATAAACGCTTAAATATGACAGTTATGAGCAACAAAGTATCTTACGTTACAAAAGAGGGATTGAAAAAATTGCAGGATGAACTAGAGAGATTGCAGAGTGTGGAACGTCCAAGGATTTCAAAAGCAATTGGCGAAGCCATTGAGAAAGGTGATATTTCTGAAAATGCAGAATATGATGCAGCTAAAGATGCTCAGGGACTTTTGGAAGCAAAAATTGCTCAGCTGCAGGATACAATCGCCAGCTGTCGCGTTATTGACGAATCACAGATTGATACATCAAAAGTGCAGATGCTCAATAAGGTGACCATTAAAAACGTGAAAACTGGGGCAACGATGACTTATACATTGGTATCAGAAACTGAAGCCAATTTCAAAGAAGGAAAATTATCTATTCATACTCCGATAGCACAGGCCTTGGTTGGCAAGAAATTAGGAGATAAAGTGATGGTGAAAGTTCCTGCTGGTGAAATGGAATTTGAAATTATGGATATCAGTCTTTAAGCTTTATTGTTGTATTATGGCCTCAATTTTTACCAAGATAATAAAAGGAGAAATTCCTTCTTACAAAATTGCAGAGGATGAGCATTATTATGCTTTTCTGGATATTAATCCCTTGCAAAAAGGGCATACTTTAGTTGTCCCCAAGCAGGAAACTGATTATATTTTTGACCTTTCTGACGAACAGTTGGCTGGATTGATGGTTTTTGCAAAAAAAGTAGCCAGAGCTATAGAAAAAAGTATACCTTGCCAAAGGGTTGGAGTTGCAGTGTTGGGATTAGATGTTCCTCATGCACACGTACATCTGGTACCCTTAAATGGAGGAAATGATTTGAATTTCTGTAATCCCAAAAAGCAATTTTCCGCTGAAGAAATGAAAGCATGTGCAGAGTTGATTGCGGGGAATGTAAATGGATGAGTTTTGTGATGAATAGGTTAAATGTGACTGTTTAAATTTTTTAATTCATTGCAGACAATTCGAGTTATAGCTTACAAAATAATATAAAGACGGTCAGGATAGATTTAATCTGTTTTGACTGTCTTTTATTTTAGATTTTCATCGATTTTAATTGTACCGGATTCGGTATAATTAAAAATGCGGCGGGAAGCCAATCCCGAGCTGAAGGGAAATATACATGATGATGTCACTATCAATAAACTTGTCTGTTTATCGAACAGAATATGCCACAAAGAGAGCGTCTCGTTAAGCTAAATCAAATAGCCATCCATCAAATGAACATATTGGAAAGTGGAGGAGCATTTTAATTAACAGCATTGGAGTGATGGTATAGGTCTTGTCCTATTTTGTCTATAGACTGACAGGATCCTTGCTGTTTTTTAGTGTGTAATCCAGAAATTTCTGAGCATAGGGATCAATTTCACCTTGTCGGTGGATGGCGTAAAATTTACGTTCGATAGTTAATCCTTCTGTTTCGATGATCTTAAGTTTATTGGAACGTAATTCTTCCCGTATACTGAATATGGAAAGCAGGGCAAAACAATCGGAGTATTGTAAATATTGTTTAATCCCTTCGGTGCTACCCAACACCAATTGATTATGCAGAGAATGGACGGGAATACCGATAGCGGTAAGGTGTTTTTTTATCACATGATAAGTACCAGAGCCTTTTTCCCGTTGAACAAAATGGAGGTTTAAAAGTTCTTTCCGGGATATACTTTCCGCTATGGGATTGTGGGCAGCACAAACCAGCACAATTTCATCCCGCAGATAAGGTATGTAATGAATATCCGGTTGCGTTGGAGTTCCCTCTATAAAGGCTAAATGTATGTTGTTGGCCAGGACTTCCTTTTCGATCTGGTCGGTGTTACCACTAGTCAGGTTTATTTTTATTTCAGGATTTTGGGTGGTAAAACCTGCCAAAATTCCGGGCAGTACGTATTGTGAAAGAGTGGTACTCGCTCCCAGGTATAAAGTGCCGTTGAAAGTGCTCCGCATCTTGTCCAGTTCAAAAGAAATTTCCCGCTCTTTCTGGAGTAGTAATTCAGTTTCAGCCAATAAATAGTGGCCGGCATCTGTCAGGCTCATCCTCCCTTTCTCCCTATGAAACAAGGTGATTCCCAGTTCTTTTTCCAATTCCCGTATATTTTTAGAAATGGCAGGTTGTGAAAGGTAAAGCTCTTGAGCAACCTGAGTTGTATTCGGATTTTTAGCCAGATGATAAAATACTTTAAATTTGTGATCGAGCATAAGTGAAGAGATTATATTTTTTGCAAATTAAAAGAAATTAATCTTTTAAACAAAACTTCTTTGAGGAACGTAGAATTCAGGTTTAAGTTTTTGAGAAAAAGGGAATGAAAAGTGACAAATGTTGATTTAAATCGTTTTAATTCTGACGATTTATTTGTTATTAAACCTAAAACTATTAATTTGGAGGCTTCAAATAATGAGGATTGGCATGCCTATTGTAAGGTGTGTTATGAGCTAGAAAAATTATTCAAAACTATATTCAAATATGGAAAATAAATTAGATGTCTTGACGAAAAAACTGTATGATGAGGGGGTTGACAAGGCAAATCAGGAAGCAGAAAAGATTATAGCCCGTGCGAAAGATGATGCAGCTAAATTAGTCACCGATGCTGAAGCGAAAGCAAAAGCAATACAGGCAAAAGCTGAGGCTGATGTGGAGAATCTGAAAAAGAAAGCCGAGTCGGAAATGACCTTGAGTGCGCGCCAGGCTATTACGGCCCTCAAACAGGCTATCACGGGGTTGATCTCAGGAAAAGTGGCTGGCGAAATGGCAAAGGCCGGTTTTAAGGAAGAAACTTTTGTACAGGAAATGTTGGTTGAGGTTGTTAAAAAATGGGATGTTACTTCTGGAAATCTGAATTTGGAAATGATACTATCTGAAGAAGAAAAAGATAAATTCCAGAAGTTTGTGGCTGCGAAATATAAAGAATTATTGGATAAGGGGCTGGAGATTAAAGTAGGTGATACGAACGGTGCTTTTGTTATTCAACCCAAAGATGGAAGTTATCAGATAGCCTTCTCCGAGGAACTTTTTGAATCATTCTTCAATCAGTATATGAGGAGTTTTACGAAAAGCTTGCTCTATCAATAGGGTGAATTTTGGGCGATTCCAAAATTTAGGTGAGCGATGAAGGAATCCTTGTGAGACTGGAAACTTTTCAGGGATGAATGAACGTAAGTCTACAATTTAAAATCTAAAAATTAACACGTGGATTATATTGCTTTTATAGCAGGTTTGCCGGAAATAGCATGGGATGACCGGAAATTGTCACTGACAGTGGCTGAATTCCGGGAACAGTTGAAAGATTATATCATCCCTAAGGATGAAAAATGGATGGATCTGTTTTTCTTACCTTACGATAATGCTCAGGTGCTGCGTTTACTGAATAAACAAGAACCGGATGCGGCATTAATGACTGTTTATCCTGTAAAATTGCTGGAAGAAGAAATCATAGAACCCGATAAGGCAGTTCCACCTTTTTTACGGGAGTTTATTACAGATTTCAAGGAAGAACATTTGCGGTATGATGTGTCTCCGGAGAATGTGTTAAGCTGGATGTATTATGATTATATGCTGAAATCTGATAATCTTCTGGTGAGAAGATATGCAGAATTTACTATGAATCTGAAAAATCTGGTCACAGCGTTGAATGCCCGGAAATATGGCAGGGAGATTTCAAGAGAAGTGATTGGTACAAATGAATTTGCCGTTGCTTTGAGGACCTCTAATGCAAAAGATTTTGGTCTGGGGATGGAATACCCTTATGTAGAAAAAGTACTTACTCTGATGGATAATGATAATCTGGTTGAGCGTGAACGTGGCCTGGACTTAATTATCTGGAATTTTCTGGAGGAGGCTGTCACTTTTGAGTACTTTTCTCTTGAAAGAGTGATCAGTTATGTGTTACGGTTAATGATCGTTGAACGCTGGAGTAAAATGACTGCTGAATCTGGCCGGAAGGTATTTATGGAAATGATAGAGCGTTTCCGGCAAAGCTTTCAGTTTGATGAACAATTTAAATAATTTACGATTGATCATTGATGGTTTATGATGGGAATGCAGATAGCGAAAATCATAAATTGAAAATCAAAAATCTAAAATCAATAAACTTTATGGCAAAGACACAAGGAAAAGTCCATAGCATAATTTCTAACCTTGTACTCGTCAAGGTCGAAGGACCTGTTTCTCAAAATGAAATCTGTTTCATTGAGGAGAATGAGGAACGTTTGATGGCGGAAGTGATTAAGGTGGTGGGAGATCTTGCTTATGTACAAGTATTTGAAAGTACCCGTGGATTAAAACCCGGAATGCCCGTTGAATTTCAAAATCATATGCTTGAGGTTAGTCTCGGACCGGGATTGTTATCGAAAAATTTCGATGGTTTGCAGAATGACCTGGATAAAATGACCGGCGTTTTTTTGAAGCGTGGAGAATATACGAATCCGTTGGAGGATGATAAGAAATGGAGTTTTACTCCTTTGGCCCAAGCCGGGGATCAGGTGAAGGCGGCTGATTGGCTGGGAAATGTGAAGGAGAATTGGCTGGATCATAAGATTATGGTTCCATTTAAGATGGAAGGGACATACACGGTTGTTTCTGTTGCTGCTGAGGGGGAATATACCATAAAAGATACCATTGCTGTATTGAAAGATGAGGCAGGCAAGGAGTATCCTATTACTATGGTGCAGAAATGGCCGGTGAAGGTTGCCATCCGGAATTATGTGGATAAACCCCGTCCTTTCCGTCAAATGGAAACAGGGGTACGTGTGATTGATACGATGAATCCCATGCTGGAAGGGGGAACCGGATTTATTCCGGGGCCGTTTGGTACAGGGAAAACAGTGTTACAACATGCTTTGGCCCGTTTTGCTGATGCTGATGTCATCATTATGGCAGCTTGTGGAGAACGTGCTAATGAGGTTGTGGAAATTTTTACAGAGTTTCCGCAATTGCAGGACCCGCGGTCCGGCCGTTCGTTGTATGAGCGTACGACTATTATTGCCAATACTTCCAATATGCCGGTGGCTGCACGTGAAGCTTCGGTGTATACGGCGATGACTATTGGTGAATATTACCGGGCTATGGGAATGAAAGTGCTGTTGTTGGCCGACTCTACTTCACGCTGGGCGCAGGCGTTGCGTGAGATGTCAAATCGTATGGAAGAATTACCCGGACAGGATGCGTTCCCTATGGATCTGTCGGCTATTATTTCAAATTTTTATGCCCGGGCTGGTATGGTGTATCTGAACAATGGGAAAACCGGTTCAGTCACCTTTATCGGTACTGTGTCTCCCGCTGGTGGTAACCTGAAGGAACCGGTAACGGAGTCTACGAAGAAAGTGGCCCGTTGTTTTTATGCTTTGTCGCAAGCTCGAGCCGATTCAAAACGTTACCCCGCAATCGATACGCTGGAATCTTATTCTAAGTACCTGGAGTATCCGGAATTCGTAGAATATGCTAAGAAAAATATTTCTGATAACTGGATTGCTGACGTGAATGAGGCTCGCAATATGTTGGTTCGGGGACGGGAAACTGCAGAGCAGATTGATATCCTTGGAGATGATGGGGTACCTTTGGATTATCATTTGATTTTCTGGAAATCAGAGTTGATTGATTTTGTGATTTTGCAACAGGATGCATTTGATAATATTGATGGTTCGACTTCTATGGAACGTCAGCAATATATGTTGAATATGGTACTGGGAGTTGTCCGCTCAAGTTTTGACTTTGATTCTTTTGAAGAAGTTAATCCTTATTTTAAACGCATAATCAATGGGTTCAAGCAAATGAACTATTCTGAATTCCAATCCGATAAATTCAAGAAGTTTGAAGCGGAAGTGAATGATATTATTAATGAAAGAAGAAAATAAATCTAATTGCAGATGGCAGGTTGCAATTTTTGAATGGAGCGAAAGCTCTGATGGAAACGTAATCTGAAATCTAGAATTTAAAATTTGAAATAAATGAACACTGCTTTTCAAAAAGTATATACTAAAATTACTCAGATCACGAAAGCTACTTGTTCACTAAAAGCACAGGGGGTTGGTAATGACGAACTGGCTATTGTGAACGGACGTTTGGCTCAGGTAGTAAAGATTTGGGGAGATGATATCACATTGCAGGTGTTTTCAGGTACCGAAGGAATTCCCACGAATGCAGAAGTGACTTTTTTAGGAAAAGCTCCTACTTTAAAAGTAGGTGAAGATTTGTGTGGACGTTTTTTTAATGCATTTGGAGAGCCTATTGACGGAGGACCTGCAGTGGATGGTGAAGAACGTGAAATCGGAGGACCTTCCGTAAATCCGGTTCGCCGTAAGCAACCCTCAGAGTTGATCGCTACGGGTATTGCAGGTATCGATTTGAACAATACCTTAGTGTCGGGTCAAAAAATACCGTTTTTTGCAGACCCTGACCAGCCCTATAATCAGGTCATGGCCAATGTTGCTTTACGTGCTCAGACCGATCGTATTATTTTGGGAGGTATGGGCTTGACGAATGATGATTATTTATATTTTAAGAATTTATTTGACAATGCTGGTGTGCTTGACCGTATTGTCAGTTTTGTCAATACGACCGAAGCTCCTCCTGTTGAACGTTTGTTAGTGCCGGATATGGCTTTGACAGCCGCAGAGTATTTTGCTGTAGATAAAAATGAAAAAGTGCTGGTGCTGTTGACAGATATGACTTTATATGCGGATGCTTTGAGTATTGTATCTAACCGTATGGATCAGATTCCTTCCAAAGATTCTATGCCTGGATCCTTGTATTCAGATTTGGCAAAAATATATGAGAAAGCTGTGCAGTTCCCGGAAGGAGGGTCTATTACGATTATTGCCGTGACAACTTTGTCAGGTGGGGATATTACTCATGCAATACCGGATAATACGGGTTATATTACTGAAGGACAGTTGTTCTTGCGTAAAGATACAGAGATCGGGAAAGTGATTGTTGACCCCTTCCGGAGTTTGTCCCGTTTGAAACAGCTTGTGATTGGTAAGAAAACACGGAAAGATCATCCACAGGTGATGAATGCAGCTATCCGTTTGTATGCTGATGCAGCTAATGCACGAACGAAACTGGAAAATGGTTTTGATCTGACAGATTACGATAAACGTACGCTGGAGTTTGCAAAAGATTATTCTAACGAGTTGTTGGCTATTGACGTTAATGTCAGTATTACTCAGATGTTGGATACAGCCTGGACTTTATTCCGGAAGTATTTCAACCGTTCAGAGTTGGGGATCAAGAAAGAGATTGTGGATGAATTTGGAAATTACGAGGATTGATGATTTGAAGTATTAATTATTGGGTATGGCAATAAAATTTCAATATAACAAAACCTCGCTTCAGAATCTTGACAAACAGTTGAAGATGCGGGTGCGGGCTTTGCCTACCATCAAAAATAAGGAATCGGCCTTGAGGTCGGAAGTAAAGAAAGCAAAAGAAGTGGCAGAGGAATTCGACGGAAAGTTATCGGATCGCCTAAATGCCATTCAGGAAATGCTGCAGCTTTACGACGAATATAGACCGGATATCTTGGCAGTAAAAGAAGTGGAGATGTCGGTGAAAAAAATTGCTGGCGTCCGGACTCCTGTTTTGGATAAGGTGGAATATGAGATAAAAGATTTCAGCTTGTTTAATGCTCCTGGATGGTTCCTTGATGGTATTCAGTATATAAAAGAAGTGGTCAATCTGGCTCTGGAAAGTGAGTTTTATATGCGTAAGATGGAACTTCTGGACCGGGCTCGTAAGAAGACCACCCAGAAAGTGAATCTGTATGAAAAAGTGCAGATCCCCGGTTTTCAGGAAGCTATCCGGAAGATCAAGAGATTCCTGGAAGACGAGGAGAATCTTTCTAAGTCAGCTCAGAAAATTGTGAAAACCCGTAAAGCGATGGAGGACGGAGTATGATAGTACCTATGCGAAAATTATCCTTGTTGATCTTTTATAAAGATTATCAGGGGTTTCTCGAAGAACTTCGGGAAAGAGGTGTTGTCCATATTTATGAGAATAAGGAACATGCTGCAGAGGATGAGACTTTGCAGGCAAAATTGCGTCTCGTAAAACGGGTGAATGAGATGATCCGGCTTTTGGAAAACAGGGGCGTAAAGGAAGAAAAGGAAAAAGCTGAGGTCTTGGATGAGGATTTACTTGCTTATCTGGAAGAACAATATCGGCGGCAAGACCAGATAGGAGTACAACTGGGCAACTTAGAAAAAGAGGCGACCTTGTACGAGCCCTGGGGAAAATTTTCTAAAGAACGGATTGCTGGTTTAACTGAGGCGGGTTGGGATTTACGTTTTTTTACTGTTCCGGATAGAAAATATCTGCCGGAATGGGAAGATCAGTTTCATGCAACGATTATCAATGAACAGCGGGGGCAGAAATATTTTGTAACTATAACTCCGGCAGGAGAATCTGAAAAACCGGATGCTGATGTTTTTATTTTTCCTCAGGAGTCTGAAGAAAGTATCCGGGGAAATATAAAACAGTTGCGGGAGGAACAGCTACAATTAATTGCTCATTTAGATAATATTGCTGTCAATTCGTTAAAGCGTTTGAAACATTACCGGGAAACGATTAGTGAAGTAACTGATTTTCTGCAAGTGGAAAATGCCTCACAGGGATTGGTGGAAGAAAAGGTGATCGCTCTGGAAGGTTGGATTCCGGTGACGCAGGAAGCGGATATGAAAGAATTTTTGCAGAGCCGTGAAGTATATTATGAACTCTCTATTCCGACTCCTGATGAGGATGTGCCTGTATTGTTGGAAAATAATCGCTTTACTAAACTTTTTGAACCTATTACCGAGATGTTTGCGCTGCCTAATTATCATGAATTGGACCCGACGCCATTTTTCGCTCCATTTTTCATGTTGTTTTTTGGGTTGTGTATGGGAGATGGAGGATATGGATTGTTGATCTGGCTTGTGTGTTTCTTGCTGGCTAAAAAGGCAAAGCCTGCAATGAAAGGCTATCTGGTGTTGGGTGAATATCTCGGATTGGCAACGGTTGTCGTAGGTTTATTGACTGGTTCGTTTTTTGGTATTGCTTTGGATGCTGTTGAATGGTCTTGGTTGAAAGGGGTAAAACAATATTTTGTGACAGAAGCAAATTATGGACAATATTTGAATGGCTACAATCCGATGATGGTGGTTGCTGTTGTTATCGGTATTATTCAGATCCTTTTCGGTATGTGCCTCAGTGCGGCCAAGTTGACAAAACAATTTGGATTTAAGTATGGCATGTCGACTATAGCGTGGGTTGTTGCTTTGATTTTGTTAGGCGTAACTTTTGGTTTACCTGCCCTGGGAGTGGCATTGCCTGTAATATTGACTTATATTTTGTATGGTGTTATTACGGTTTGTGCTTTTGTGATTGTATTTATGAATTCTCCGGGTAAAGGAGTGTTGATGAATTTTGGTTCGGCACTATGGGGAACGTATAATATGGCTACAGGTTTACTGGGAGATACCTTGTCTTATATTCGTTTATTCGCTTTAGGATTGACAGGTAGTATTTTAGGAGGGGTATTTAATACGTTGGCTTTTGATTTGACCGTTTCATTACCTGTGGTGGCCCGGTTTGTTGCAGTATTGCTGATATTGCTTATAGGACATGCAATCAATTTTGGTCTATGTATGATCGGGGCTTTTGTACATCCTATGCGTTTGACGTTTGTTGAATTTTATAAGAATGCGGGTTTTGAAGGCGGTGGCAAAAAATATTCTCCTTTCCGCCGAAGAGTAACTGTTGAAAAATGAAATAATAAAATAACAAGTAAAATTTAAAATTATGGAACCAATTGTTTTAGCTTATTTAGGAATTGCATTAATGGTAGGTTTATCAGGTATCGGTAGTGCGTATGGTGTAACTATTTGTGGAAATGCGGCTGTCGGTGCTTTAAAGAAAAATCCGGGAGCATCGGGACAATATATCGGTTTGTCTGCTTTGCCTTCATCTCAGGGGTTGTACGGATTTGTGGGATACTTTTTATTAAGTGCCTATTTAGTACCCGGAATTACCTGGTATGCTGCAGCTGCAGTATTTGGAGCAGGCTTGGGCTTGGGATTAGTAGCTTTGTTTTCTGCAATACGTCAGGCTCAGGTATGTGCTAATGGTATTGTAGCCATAGGAAGCGGATATAATGTATTCGGAACGACGATGGTTTTGGCTGTGTTCCCTGAATTATATGCAATCCTGGGATTGTTGGTCTTGATTTTGATTACGGGTTTGATTCCGGCTTAAGTGAGAAAAGCTGTAATTGGAAACATTTGAAACTAATAAAGGGACTGTCTGAATATTTAGACAGTTCTTTTTTTATTGTTTTTCAACGGGATTGTGACGGATTATTTGATTTTTTATGTATCCACTTTCCTTTTTGTGTATTATAGTCTTCGATTTTTTATACATTATCCAGTTGTAAACAGAGAAGATTGGACAGGTTTCCATCCCCATATTCCCTCCGTCTATTTTTGGATGTAAGTTATCGGAGATGAAGCGTGGAATCCAATGAATAGAGGATGAAGATAAAAAGGAGAAGCTTGAAAAATTAAAGAAATTGGATAAATTTGTATTTATAAAATACAGAGAGTAGTGCATTTTAAATCATAATGGGGTGGAAGATAAAATTAAATATGAAAAACATTGGCTGAAACTGTTGGTAGAAGGAGATGAGAAGGCTTATAAACGTTTGTTTGATTTATATTATTCCTCATTGGTCATGTTTGCTGCAAAATATTTGAGAGATACCGATCTGGCAGAGGATTTGGTACAGGATGTCATTTATGATTTCTGGAAACAGAGGCAGCATCTTTCGGAACTTTCTTCTTTGAAATCCTGGTTGTATATATCAGTGAGAAACCGGTGTATCAATTATCTGGAACATGATAAGGTGAAGAAAAAATACTTACAATTAAACGGGGAAGCTGAAGCTGATTTTTTTCTATCGCAGATCATCGAAGAAGAGGTGTATCTGGCATTGAAACAGGCAATTGATATTTTACCCCCTAAAATCAGGACTATCTTTTATCTGATACTGGAGAGGAAAACCAATGCGGAGATCGCCTCTTTGTTGGGGATAACCGAAGAGGCTGTAAAGGCTTATAGAAAGAGAGGTATGAAGATGCTGCGGATACGGTTGAGTAATTTCTGGATATTAGCATTGTTAATTTTTTAAATTTTTGCCCACTTTTTAGTTTTTTCCTGTCTTTATACAAAAGGCAGAAAATATGGAATTAAAAAGTGAGAAAGCATTTCGGATTGCTGATTTGATTTTGCGTTATCAGGAGGAGACTATCTCAGAAGAGGAGATGGAAGAACTCAGGCTTTGGCTGAAGAAATCAACGGAACATCAGCAACAATTTGAAAATCTGAATGATCGTGACTATATCAGGCGGAAACGCGAACTGGATTTGTCTATAAATCCGGCTGCTGCGTATACTGCTTTTTCTGAAAGAATAGCAAGGGAACGTCCATGGTCTTACAGGAAGTTGCGTGGGTTAGCTGCTGTGGCAGCTGTATGTCTGATTGCAATAGGGATTTACTGGTGCTGGCTCCGGGAAGACAGGAACGGTACGCTTGTTCCTCAGGTATCGACATCTGTCATTCCTGCTGGTAGTAGTAAGGCTGTCCTTACCTTGGCCAACGGGGAACAGATTCATTTGTGCGGAGATACTGCCACTTCTATAAAGCAGCAGGATGGTTCTGTAGCTAAGGCTTCGTCTGCCTCTTTAGTGTATCAGAATATTCCGTCTTTGCCGGAAGAGCTATTGTATAATTCTTTGAGTATTCCCCGTAAGGGAGAATTTGTACTTGTACTGTCCGACGGAACGAAAATCTGGCTGAACTCGGAGAGTGAAGTGGAATATCCGATTGTTTTTCCCTCCGGGGAACGAAGGATACGTTTGCAGGGAGAGGCTTATTTTCAGGTGGCCTCTGATAAATCGTCCCCTTTTATTATAGAGATGGGAAAGGTGCAGGTACAGGTGTTGGGAACCTCTTTTAATCTCCGGGCTTATCAGGATGAAGAAATGATTCAGACCACCCTGGTGGAAGGGAGGGTATGCATGTTCACCGGCAAAAAACGGATATTGTTGTACCCGAATGAACAGGGGGCTATAGAGCTGAAGACTGGTAATTTAGTTAAAAAGCAAGTGGATGTACAGGCATATATCGGTTGGAAAAACGGGAGG
>URJC01000039.1 GCA_900548135.1 uncultured Odoribacter sp.
CCGGACTATAAGGTTGAAATTCCTTCAGATGCTGATAATCTGGATAAATTGAATTTCCTGGCAGGTAAACGAGTGGATGAAGTAAATAAGATGGCGGAATTGGGGACACAAATAGCCCACGTAGACGGGGGTGTTCCAAATATGAAGGTAAGTATGCCGGCGTTAAATGCATTGTATATCGGCCAACTATTCTATTTCTTCGAGCTGGCATGTGGAATTTCAGGTAGTATGTTGGGAGTAAATCCATTTGACCAACCTGGAGTTGAAGCTTATAAAAACAATATGTTTGCTTTATTGGATAAACCTGGATATGAGGAAGCGTCTAAAGCAATAAAAGCTAAATTATAATGTTATACCGCAGTTCTCTGGAATTGCGGTATAACATTCTTTGTGCGTGCTATCGTTTGCACAATAGTGGGTGATGAATGTGGTTAAAATAGTGTACTTATTCCATAAATAAAAATTTGTAATATGAATAGAATCGTATTAAATGAGACATCCTATTTTGGTGCAGGATGCCGTAGCGTTATTGCGACAGAAGCTGAACGTCGTGGTTTTAAAAAAGCTTTTTTAGTGACCGATAAGGATTTGGTAAAATTCGGTGTGTCAGCACAGATTACAGAGGTACTGGAAAAGGCCGGAATACCTTATGAAGTATTCAGTGATGTAAAAGCTAATCCAACAATTACAAACGTAAAGAATGGTATTGCTGCTTTCAAAGCCTCCGGTGCTGATTTTCTGATTGCATTGGGAGGGGGATCTTCAATCGATACTGCCAAAGCGATTGGTATTGTGGTAAACAATCCTGAGTTTTCAGATATCAAGTCACTGGAAGGTGTTGCTGATACCCACCATAAGGCCGTACCTACTTTTGCTGTGACAACAACTGCCGGTACTGCGGCAGAAGTAACCATTAATTATGTGATTATTGATGAGGATGCCAAGAAAAAAATGGTTTGTGTTGATCCCAATGATATTCCAATGGTTGCTATTGTGGATCCGGAATTGATGTATTCAATGCCCAAAGGGTTGACTGCTGCAACAGGAATGGATGCTTTAACGCATGCTATTGAGAGTTATATAACTCCGGGGGCCTGGTTAATGAGTGATATGTTTGAGATAAAAGCAATTGAGCAAATCGCACAGCATTTGAAAAACGCTGTAGATAATGGTAAAGATCAGGTAGCCCGCGAAGGAATGGCTGTTGCCCAATATATTGCAGGTATGGGATTTTCTAATGTAGGATTGGGAATTGTTCATTCTATGGCACATCCGTTAGGGGCTTTCTATGATACTCCTCATGGAGTGGCGAATGCTTTATTATTGCCTTATGTGATGGAATATAATGCAGAGAGTGCAGCCGCTCCGAAATATATGGATATTGCCCGGGCTATGGGGGTTGACACTACCGGTATGACCGAAGCCCAGGGAGTTCGCGCAGCAATTGATGCTGTGATTGCTTTGTCCAAGAGCATCAATATTCCGCAGAAATTGCATGAAATCGGAGTTAAAGAAGAAGATATTCCGGCATTGTCAGTGGCTGCTTTTAACGATGTTTGTACAGGTGGTAATCCGCGTACGACCTCTCCGGCTGAGATAGAAGCCATCTACCGGAAAGCTTATTGATAGTTGTCAGAATCTTAAAAAACGTCAAGGGACTTGGAATAATTTATGAGTTTTTTGACGTTTTTTTTAAATTTGCAGGTTCAAAATTGAGAAATGAAAAAGCAAGGATTAATTATTGGGAGCATGCTATTAGCCGTAGGCTGGACAGAGCATGTACAAGCACAAAGTATAAAGGATATTTTAAATTCCGATGCTGCTCAAAAGGTGTTGAATGCTGTGAAACAGATAAATGCATTGAAAATTGAAGACTTTTGGGGAACATGGCAATATCAGAAACCGGCATGCCAGTTTAAAAGCGATGAGCTATTGCAAAAAGCCGGCGGAATCGCGTTGGCTGAAAGTTTGGAAAAGAAATTAGAAACAGCTTATACAAAAGCTGGAATCGTTCCTGGTAAATTTTCTTACACTTTCAATTCTGATTCTACTTTTACAACTCAGATGGGAAAAAAGAAACTGAAAGGAACTTATTCTTTTGATGCAGCTTCTGGTATATTGACGATGAAATATTATTCTTTATTTTCTTCTGAAATACAAGTGGCAAAATCCGGAAATACGATATCCTTACTGTTTGATGCAGATCGTTTACTTAAATTAGTCACGCTTTTAAGTAATTATTCCAAAAATACGGCTTTGAATGCGTTGGGGAAGGTTGCCAGTCAGTATGATGGTATGTTGCTGGGGTTTGATATGGATAAATAGGCAGAGATATACACATTAACAATAAAATATTTGAAGTATGAAAACAGTAGCCATCCTATGTGGAGGAGGACCTGCACCAGGTATAAACACAGTTGTTGCAACTGTCACGAAAGTGTTTTTGAAAGATGGATACCGGGTGCTTGCAGTGCATGAGGGATATAAAGGATTGTTTGCCGAACATCCTGAAATTGAAGAACTGACCTACGGGAAGGCTGAGCAGATTTACAGCCGGGGTGGGTCAGCTATAAAAATGAGTCGTTTTAAGCCTAAAGACGAAGACTTCAATACCCGCTTGTTTATACAGGAAGAAATTGAATTACTGGTTACAGTAGGGGGAGATGATACTGCTTCTACAGCAAACCGATTGACCAAATTTTTGGCTGATAATCAGGTGAATATAAAAAATATTCATGTACCAAAGACAATTGATAATGATCTGCCTCTGCCTGAGGGAATCCCTACTTTTGGGTTTACTTCTGCAAAAGAAATGGGGGTAAGTATCGGAAAAGTCATCAAAGCCGAAGCTGCGACTACACAGAACTGGTATTTACTGATGTCTATGGGACGTGAAGCAGGCCATCTCGCTTTTGAAATCGGAAAGGGAATTCATGCTTCTATGATTATCATTCCCGAGATGTTTAATAGAACTCAGATTACAATCGACAAAGTCATACGTTTAATTATTTCATCAATGATTAAACGGCGGATTTTAGGGCAAAAATCCGGTGTCGTAGTTGTTAGTGAAGGAATTTTCCACTTTTTAAAAGAGGAAGATATAGCAACATCGGGAATTAGTTTTGATTATGATGCCCATGGACATCCGGAATTATCTGAAGTAAGTAAGGCCCATGTCATAAACAGAATTCTGAAAAACCGGATGAAACAACTCGGATTGGATATTATTTGCCGGCCGGTAGAGGTGGGATATTCTTTACGTTGTGTAGATCCTTCCGCTTTTGATCTCACTTATTGTACAACTCTAGGCATTGGAGTTAAAAAGCTGTATGAAGAAGGACATACCGGTTGTATGGTAGCAGTAAATCTGGAGGAAGAAGTGATACCGGTATACTTGAGAGAGGTGGAAGATGAGCATGGGAAAATCAGGCCCCGTCTGGTAAATGTGAATAAAGAAGTTGTGCGGCAGACTTTTCAGGAAAATATTTATTATTTAACTGAAAATGATCGGAAAGAAGCGGAAAAATGGTTAGAATATCCGGAAGAATACGAGTATCAGTGTATTCTTGGATCATAAAGAAAAGAGGCTAAAAACACTGAGAATATTTTTCTGGTTTTTAGCCTTTTTTCTTTAAAACATAGGTAACTGATATACAAAGCCTAATTCTATCCGTTGTGGATCACTGTTTCCAACACCGAAGATTTTTGCTTTGTTGGTATAATTGTAGGAACGGCCTATATAATTCAGAAAAAAATGAAGATTATCTTTCATTGGATAATATTCTATTCCGCCTATATATCCCCATGAAGTGCGGTATTTTCCTTTTTCCAGTAATTCGGTTGTTTTCTGTACATGAGCTGTTTCATACATTCCTTTCAGAAACAGGTTTAATTTAGGACAAATCCGGTAATTCAAGTGAAGAACCAAAGCCATATAACGGGTGTTTAATACCCGGGTGTCATAGCCATCCGTTGCTGTTATCTCTGAAATAATTCCAGTACGGTCTATGTCTTCATTTGAATACATGAAGTCAAAGAATCCCAGAAATTTTGAAAGGGCAACTTCAGTTCCCAAAGCATAGTAGTACCAGTTTTTCTTTTTGGCTTCATGGAAAATAGAAGCGGACCAACGGGTTTTTAATTTATAATCCAATAGATTACCATTCCAGTTTAAGGTATATCCCAGAGGAGTTTTAGCCCGTTTGATTCCTGCCGGGACTTTTCCGTATAGTTCTTCAAAAGAACCATTACGAGAGTCTACCACTTGAAACCGGACTTCATGTTCGGGAGTGATCCAATATGAAAAATCGATACCTGTCAGGAAATTGGTCATATATTCCAACATATCGCAATATTGATAAACTTCAATGGGATTCAGGTCAAATTCAAAACCACCGAAAGCAGTACATTGTTTACCCGCAAAAACAGAAAATTTATCTGTGACATGATATCCGACTGCTGCATAGTCTATCGAAGTTGGAAGGTTATCCAGTGATTGTGCATTATTCGCTCTATTCAAGCGTTGCCGGTATCGGTAATATATTTTGTCTGTTACATTTCCTTTAATTTCCAGACGGAGCTGGTCCATACGGAAAGAAGTTTGATCAAACCTGTCATCATTGAAGAATACGTTAAAACTTCCCTGCATGTTCAGAAATACATTAAACCAGTCATTTTTCTTTTCTAATTTGGTGATTTTTTCAAAAAGCGTGGTGGTATTTAAAGTCGGATCAGATTGAAAATCTAGGTGTTGGGCCTGGAGCGTAGGAATAAAATAAAGCAACAAACCTACGGCAATGATTAGTTTTCTCATTTCGTTTAGTTCAATTTCGTTATTATCTTTATACGACTCTGTTTATTAATACTGATTAAAATAATCTTGTATGATTTTATAATCTTTTGTTTTCGTTAGGGCAAGCATCAGTAGGATTCTGGCTTTTTGAGGATTTAACTCCTGTGAAGCGATGAATCCATATTTATTATCGTCTATTTCAGCATCAAGGGTAGTTGGACCTGTTGGGACACGACTGGAACGTACCACTAGAATCCCTTTTTTGCTGGCTTCTGCTAATGGGCCAAATAAGTTTTTGTGGATATTTCCGTTTCCGACACCTGCATGTATAATCCCTTGGTATCCATTGTATATCAGAGCATTTAAGGCTGTTGCTTCAACATTGGAATAACTGTAAATGATACCAACCTGAGGTAAACGGTCTAAACCAGTGATATCGAATACAGATTGGGTTGTGTGTAGCTTATCGGTAGTTTGGTTATAATGGACTTTACCGTTAAAGACATAACCTAATGCTCCGGAATTAGGAGCCTGGAATGCCTGAACTTCTATTGTATTCATTTTCATTGCGGCATGTGCTCCCAGAATCAAGCCGTTCATAGCAATTAATACTCCCCGTCCGGAAGATTCAGGGGTTCCGGCTGTAACTACAGCATTATAAAGATTCAACGGTCCGTCAGCACTTAGGGAAGTAGACGCCCGCATGGCTCCGACCAGTACAATAGGTTTATTACTCTTTACCGTCAGATTCAGGAAAAAAGCTGTTTCTTCCATTGTATCTGTACCGTGTGTAATCACTACTCCATCAACATCCTGACGTTTCAATAAAGTATTCAAATATTTGGCTAGCTTCAACCATACATCGTCTGACATATCCTGTGAACCGATTTTGACAATCTGTTCTCCTGTGATATTAGCTATTTCATTTAGCTCCGGAACAGCTGAAATCAATTCATGAATAGCCACTTGGCCGGCAGTGTAATTGCTCCCGGTTGTACTGTTGCCTGCTCCGGCAATAGTACCTCCTGTGGCCAGAATATGAATGTTAGGCAAACGTTGTGCCATCCCCTCTGTGAAGGTTAGCAGAATAACAAATACAAATAATAAAATGAATCTGAGTGTTTTCATAAGCTGCAAATTATAGTTTATGGATTGATAAAATCAGATAATAAATTGAACAATGATCAGACCTGTAACTACAGAAGTGATAGTAGCAATAAGTCCGGGCATCATAAAGGAATGGTTAAGTACGTATTTACCGATATGTGTTGTTCCTGTACGGTCGAAATTAATGGCTGCCACAACGGTGGGATAGTTAGGAATAAAGAAATAACCATTTACAGCTGGAAACATTGCGATCAGTAGATAGGGAGAGATTCCCAAAGCTATTCCTAAAGGCATGAAAGCGCGGACTGTAGCTGCCTGGCTATAAAGTAAGATGGACATAACAAATAAGGCAATTCCGAATAGCCATGGCATTTGGGTAACCAGACCTTCAATGGAACCTTTGAGTTCAGCCATATTACCTTGTAAAAAAGTGTCACCCATCCAGGCAATTCCGAAGATGGCTACAACTGCTTGCATTCCGGCAGAGAATACACTTCCTTGTGCTGCCTTGATGCCATTGGCTTTGGTTAATAACAGAATCAAAGCTGCAGCCGATAACATCAGTATTTCAATGATAGCTGACATATCGACAGTCACTATATTCCCATCGATTTCATGTGAAGGACGCAAGCTGTCAAATGATCCGAAAACTACAATAAAAACAGTGGCAATGATGAATATCAGGACAGAAAGGAGGGCCTGCCGTTTATTGGCAATACTTTTAAGTTCATAATGTGTACTATCCATTAATCCTTCCCGGAGGCGTCGCTGATATTCCGGGTCGTCTTCCAGATCTTTTCCGGCTCTTAAAGAGTAGAGGGCACCTAGAAATACGCCTAATAAGGTTGAGGGTATGGTAACGGCTAAAATATCAAGCAGAGAGATGTCAAAACCTGTCAATAATCCTAATAATGCTACGGTGGCGGCTGATATGGGACTGGCTGTGATGGCTTGCTGCGAAGCTATAACAGCGATTCCCAGAGGCCGTTCAGGGAGTATTTTAGTTTCTTTGGCCACTTCTGCAATGACGGGAAGAACAGAATAAGCAACATGGCCTGTCCCTGCAACGAACGAAAAAAAATAAGTAACCAACGGACTTAAAAAAGTAATCTGTGATGGTTTTTTCCGTAATAGATGCTCTGCGGCTTTAACCATCAGGTCAAGTCCTCCGGCAGCCTGCATACAAGCAGCTGCTGTAATAACTGCAACTATCATTAACATGACATCTATCGGAGGAGCAGTTGGTTGTAAACCAAATACAAAGGTTAAAATCCCTAACCCGATTCCCCCCATCACTCCAAGCCCGATGCCTCCTAAACGGGCTCCGATTATAATTGCTGTCAGAACAAAAGCAAATTGTAATAGCATAAGTTTTTATTTGTGTCTCTTGGAATTGTACCTTAAAGCCTGTAAAATGTTTCATTTTCATTCAGATATATAAGCTTTTTCTTGTAGCATTCGAAAAAAATATACATATTCGCATTCATTTTTAGAAACAGGGAAAAAAGATGTCATTATTATTTAAACAATTAAGTATGAAAACATTCGGAAAATTGAAATTACTTGCACTTTCGGTATTGCTGGTGTTAGGTATGAGTTCATGCCTGAAAACTGATGATTCGTTGAATCTTTATTTGCAATATCCTTATATTCTTCAGAATAGTTATGGAGAATATGTTCCTCAGATGAGAATAACCGGTTCGGAGCCTTTACATTCGGCTTCTTTGAATTTAGGAGAGAGTACTTTTAAGTTTACAAAATTGAACGATTATGTGTGGGAAATCCCGGCTGATAACATTTTCTCTCAATTAGACACTATTGCAGCAGGAAATTATCTGTTAACTGCAACGGGTACCAGCGGTAAGACCAATTCATTGACATTGGGTATTTTTGCTTCTGGCAAAAAAATTGGGGATATCGGTTTAAAGCAAATGAACTATCTGGCTGCCGGAAATGAGGTGAGTATTGAATTGACAGATTCTGTGAAAAATGCAGATTCATATTGTCTGATGATGAAGACTTATGTAGAAAATGTAGGGTATACCATGTGGATACCATATAACAATTTTTCCTTATCCGGGAAAACTGCCACAATGAGTAATGTTGTTTTGGAAAAAGGTATTAAGTATCGGTTTGCACTCGGGGCCAGAAATGGTTCTGTCATCCGTATTGATGATGAATATCTCAATGTAACAGGAGGTGAAAGTACCAGTTTAAATGATGAATAACTACTGGAGTTAAGATTGTAAAAGCTTGCCCAAAACGGCAGGCTTTTTTTATGTCCGGTATCATGGGGCAAATAACATGCAGGTATCCGGATGGTATTGAGTGCTTGCCTGTTTGGTTAGACATTACCGAAACTAAATACGGTGGGAAATCATGATATAAAAAATATCCTCCTAAAGTACCAGCTTTAGGAGGATTCTGTTGGAATAAAATTTTCTCTGGGGAAGAAAATTAATGCGATAAACGTACTGTATCCAGTGCAATCACTAATTCTTCGTCTGTTGTAATTGCCATAACAGTTGTCTTAGAATTTGGGGTACTGAGAACAGCATCCTGACCTTTGGCTGCCAGATTTGCTTTTTTGTCTATTTCAATACCCAGATATTCCATATCTGTACATATCGCTTCACGGACAGGCTGATCGTTTTCACCTATACCTCCGGTGAACAGGACTAAATCTACTCCGTTTAATGCAGCTGCATAAGCACCAATATATTTTTTTACATTATATACAAATACATCCAGGGCTAATTGTGCTCTTTCGTTACCAGTTTCTGCAGCAGCAGTCAATTCACGGAAATCTGAAGAAACACCAGAGATACCCTGCACTCCGGACTGTTTATTTACCAAAGTATTGGATTGATCAATATTCAGGTTTTCTTTTTGTGCAATATATAACAAAGCCCCGAGATCAAGATCACCGGCACGGGTACCCATAACCAAACCTGCGACAGGGGTAAATCCCATGGAAGTATCTATAGATTTTCCTTCTTTTATAGCTGTAATAGAAGCTCCGTTTCCTAAATGACAAGTAATGATCTTTTTCTCTCTGATATTCCAACCTAATATATCACATGCTTTTTCTGCAACAAACTTATGGGAAGTTCCGTGGAAACCATATCTTCTGACTCCATATTTTTCGTAGTAGTCATATGGTATACCATAGATAAATGCCTTTTTAGGCAGTGTTTGATGGAAAGAAGTGTCAAAGACAGCGATTTGAGGTACAGCAGGAAGTAATTTTTCCATCGTTTCAATCCCTTTTAGATTGGCCGGATTGTGTAAGGGCGCAATCTCACCTAAAGCTTTGATTTTTACTTTTGCTTCTTCGTCAACTTTTACACTTTCTGAAAAATATTCTCCACCATGAGCAACACGGTGACCAACAGCATTGATCTCATTCAGGGAAGTCAATACTCCATGTCTGGGATCAACCAGAGCCTTTAGGATTAAATCCATTCCTACACTATGGTCGGAGATAGGTTGTTCAACAACTACTTTGTCTTTACCTGTTGGCTTGTATGTAAAACTACCGTAAGTAAGCCCGATTTTTTCAACAATACCTTTTGCTAACAAAACTGGTTCTTTATCCATATTCAGTAATTGGTATTTTATGGACGAACTTCCGCAGTTTAATACTAAAACATTCATGTCATTTGTTGTTATTACAGTTATATCAGTGGGGTATAACTGTGAAGTTTGTATTTTTATTTTTGTTCTGTCAGATTTAATTAATGCCTGCAGCCTGGTTGACAGTAATAGCTACCAAATTAACAATGTCACTTATAGAACAACCTCTGGACAAATCATTGATAGGAGCAGCCATGCCTTGCAGAACCGGGCCGACAGCTTCGATGCCCGCAATGCGTTGTACCAGCTTATAGCTGATGTTACCGACTTCAAGGCTTGGGAATATCAGCACATTGGCTTTACCGGCAACCGGACTACCCGGAGCTTTACTGGCACCTACAGAAGGTACAAGTGCTGCATCTGCCTGCATTTCTCCATCAATCATGACATCAGGAGCCATTTGTTTTGCTAATTCAGTTGCTTTCACAACTTTGTCTACCAGTTCATTTTTAGCAGATCCTTTTGTAGAAAAACTTAACATCGCCACACGCGGTTCGATTTTAGCAATAGCCCGTGCTGTTGCTGCCGTTGAAACAGCTATCTGAGCCAGTTCTTCTGCTGTTGGATTGGGAAGTACTGCACAGTCCGCACATACAAGTAAACCGTTTTCCCCGTATTCGGGTTTATTGGTTAAAAGCAAGAAAGCTCCTGATACAACAGAAATTCCCGGTAAAGTTTTTACAATCTGTAAAGCAGGACGTAAAACATCGCCAGTTGCATTTTTTGCTCCTGCAACTTCTCCGTCTGCATCCCCACTTTTAATCATTAAAGTTGCAAGATATAAAGGATCAGTTACTAATTTTAATGCCTGTTCTTTAGTCATACCTTTACTTTTACGCAATTCTACCAACAGATCTGCATATTGTTCTTTTTTAGCGTGGGTTTGTGGGTCAATAATACTGGCCTTGTCAATATTTTTCAATTGGTATTTTTCTGCCAAAGCTTTGATCTCTGAGGGATTACCAATCAGGATAATCTTAGCTATACCTTCACCGATAATCTGGTTGGCAGCCTGAATGGTACGTTCTTCTGTTCCTTCCGGAAGTACAATTGTTTTGTTTTGTTTCTTTGCGTTTTCTTTGATTTGATCTAAGAGTTCCATTGTATTTTAATTTTTTAATCGGGTATTTTTCTTATAATTCTGCAAAAGTAAAAATAAAATACCTAAAAAGAAAAAGAGTCGTACCAAAAGGGCCAACTCTTTTAAAAGTATTTTAATTGAAATTATATTCGCTATCTTATAAGATAGTAACACAGGTATTTGCATTCTCTATATCCGAACAGAGACATTTTAGTACATTTATTGAAATCACACTTTTATAAACACATACAAATCTAAGTAAAATACTTTAAACCCGGGACGTTATAACTGATTTTTCTAAAAAAAACAAAAATTCGGAATGTAATTCAATTTTTTCTATTTTAAATGCATACGTTTGAAACGAACAAGCTAAAGAAATTTAAATATATTTATCATTTTAAAAGACAAATTTTGATAAATAATCAAAAAGAGCAATAGTATTGAAACTACTTTTGCATGAATTTTGTTTAACTCCAATCGTCTGAATAAGAATTTGATTTCTACCGTTTGAAAATTAATTTAGATATTTTATATATGAAAATTCAAAAATTTATGATGATTCGATCTCAAAGATTATTTTTAGTTGGTTTGAGTATATGTCTGTTTGCCTGCAGTGGTAAACAACAGAGCGGACAATTGGCTGTACCGGATTATGCGGTAATAGCCTTGCAACCTCAGACTGTAGAGTTGACTTCAACTTATCCGGCAACATTTAAAGGACGTCAGGATGTGGAAATTCGTCCCAATGTAAGTGGGTTTATTACTAAACTGTGTGTTGATGAAGGTGCGACGGTGAAAAAAGGACAGACATTATTTGTAATTGATCCTGTTCAGTATGAAGAAGCAGTAAATGTGGCCCGTGCAGCAGTTGAAGTAGCAAAGGCGAATGTCGCTACGGCAAAATTGACGACTGATAATAAAAGGGAGTTGGAACGCAAGAATATTATTAGTAAATATGATTTGCAAATGGCTGAAAATACGTTGGCTTCCAATGAAGCTGCTTTGGCTCAGGCAAAAGCACAATTGGTGAATGCAGAAAAAAACCTTTCTTATACTAACGTAATTAGCCCCGTGAATGGCGTGATGGGCAAAGTTCCTTTCAGAGTCGGGGCATTGGTCGGACCCAGTACGGCAACACCTTTGACAACTGTATCTGATATTTCTGAAATGTATGCTTACTTTTCAATGACAGAAAAACAATTACTTGATTTGATCCGTCAGGATAGTTCTTCTGCAAATATTTTGAAGCGAATGCCGGAAGTTAGTCTGACAACTGCTGATGGCAAACTCTACGGAGAAAAAGGGAAAATTGAAACGATTAGTGAAGTGATTGATCAGACCACAGGAACAGTCAGTGTCAGGGCGACTTTTAATAATCCCCGTCGTTTACTGAGGAGTGGAGGTACCGGATCCGTTATCCTTCCCTCTAAGTTGACGGATGCCTTAGTGGTTCCTCAAAAAGCTACTTATGAATTACAAGATAAACGTTTTGTATTTGTAGTTGGAGAAGAAGGAAAAGTAAAAAATACGGAGGTTGAAGTATTTAAACTGGATGACGGTAAAAATTTTGTGGTGACTTCCGGTTTACAACCAGGTGATAAAATTGTGGTTGAAGGAGTGGGTACTTTAAGGGATGGGACCCAGATAAATCCGGTTACTCCTGAAGCTGCTGCTGCAAAATTGAAAGCTGCTACCCAACCAGTTGCCAACAAATAAGCTGATTTAAACGGTAAGAAAATGAAATTAGACAAATTTATAAATCGCCCGGTTCTTTCAACGGTTATTTCTATCGTTATTGTTATATTGGGAATTTTGGGATTGGTGTCTTTGCCAGTATCACAGTATCCGGACATTGCACCTCCAACGATACGTGTTTCAACTACTTATACGGGAGCTAATGCTCAGACTATCTTGAATAGCGTGATTGCCCCTCTGGAAGAACAAATCAATGGAGTTGAGGACATGATGTATATGAACTCTACGGCTACCAATACTGGCGAAGCTACAATTGAGGTGTATTTTAAACAGGGAACAAATCCTGATATGGCAGCAGTAAATGTGCAGAACCGGGTTGCTAAGGCTCAGGGATTCCTGCCCTCAGAGGTTACCCAGGTTGGGGTAATCACCCAAAAAAGACAGTCTAGTATGTTGCTCGGATTTTCATTCTATAGTTCCGATGATAAGTATGACAATGAGTTTTTGGAAAATTATATGAACATCAACATTATCCCTGAAATAAAACGTATTCAGGGGGTGGGGGATGCCATGGTGATGGGAACAGATTATTCAATGCGGATATGGCTGAAACCGGATGTGATGGCTCAATATAAATTAATGCCTTCTGATGTGAC
>URJC01000040.1 GCA_900548135.1 uncultured Odoribacter sp.
AATGCTTGGGGAAAGTTTGCTTATTTAACCGGGAAAATTCCTGCGGGGAAAACAGGTGCTGTTGCGTTTGAATATAAGCCATCTAAATCGGGGAATTGGACGAAGGTAGAAGCAGAGGCAAACGGGGCGGATTTTTCAGCTAAAGTGAGTGGTTTAAAATCTCAGACTAGTTATGTATTTCGTGGGTTAGTAGGGACGGAGGTTGGAACTGAGGTAGAATTTAGCACAGAGGCGACTGAGCAGATTCCTTATAGCAATTTTGATTTGTGGTATAAGAACGGGAAGGCTTGGTATACCGGAGTAGAAGGAATCTCGACCTGGGATTCCGGGAATGGAGGAGGCGCTAGCTTTGGCTTTAATCCGACAACTGAGGAAACGATGGATGTCATTCAAGGGTCTGCTGCCCGTTTGGCTTCCTGTTATGCGGTGGTGAAATTTGCTGCCGGGAGCTTGTACACAGGAAGCTTTGCCGGTTTGGATTGAATGCAAAATTGGATTTCGGGATTCCTTATGCTTGTCGTCCGACGACATTATCCGGTTATTATAAGTATAATTCCGGAGTGGTAGACCGGATTGATTCAAAAGGAAAATTTGAGTATCTGAAGGGCAAGGCTGACAGTTGCCATATTTATGTGGCTTTATGCGATTGGACGGAAGCATTTCATGCCAATTCCAAAACAGAGACTTTTGTAGATTATAGTCATAATAATTCGTCCATTATTGCTTATGGTGAATTGAAAAATGACCGGAAAATGACGGAATATGAGAAATTTACAATTGATATTAAATACCGTGATCTGGAGCGTAAACCTACTTATATTGTGATTGTGGCTACTTCAAGCAAGTATGGGGATTATTTTGCGGGTAGTACGAACAGTGTATTACTGGTAGATGAGTTTGAGCTGGGATTTGATTAATTCCTTAAATTGAAATCAGGGTACCGGCGCTGCGACAAGTTTGAATTGTTGCAGCGTTTTTGTATGTTATGAGGATAAGTTTAGGCTAAGTAGGAAAAATAAGATTGATTTAGATTATAATCTCAGGAAATAGTTTGATATTTACAGTTGGAAAAGCAGTAAAATATGAGAATGTCCTTATGGAAGATTGTGTTAATTGGCTGTTTGGTGATCGGGTTGGCCTGGATCTGGTGGGAGATATTGCCTGTTCCTTTATTCAGGGTTCCTTACTCTACTGTGTTATTGGATAAGGAGGATGAAATTATTGGTTTGAAGACCGCCGAAGATGGCCAATTGAGATTACAAAGCGAAGGGAGGTTACCTGAACGTTATGTCGTGGCGGTACTGAGTTTTGAGGATCGTTTTTTTATGTGCCATCGTGGTGTGAACTGGTGGGCTTTGTGCCGGGCTCTGGGACAGAATATCAGGGCCGGAAAGGTGGTCAGCGGAGGAAGTACTTTATCTATGCAGGTTATTCGATTGGCTTTGGGAAATCCTCCCCGGACTTTGCTGGAAAAGATCAGGGAAATCCTGTTGACTGTTCGTTTGGAACAAAGTTATACAAAGGAACAGATCATTGCCATGTATGCGGGACATGCTCCTTTTGGTGGAAATGTGGTGGGGATTCAGGCTGCCTCCCTGAAATATTTTAACCGGCGGCCGGAACAGTTGAGCTGGGCAGAAGCTGCTTTGCTTGCCGTATTACCTAATGCTCCGGCTTTGATGTATCCCGGAAAGAATAATGAATCTTTGAAACGCAAGAGGGATGGATTATTGGAGAAAATTTTCCGTCAAGGTATGATGTCTGAAGATGCTTACCGGCTGGCTTTGGCAGAAACTTTACCGGAGAAGTTATATGACATTCCGGGTTTGGCTCCTCATCTATTGACAAGGGCTTGGCGGGATGGGGAAGGAAAGACATTTCATTCGTATATAGTGAAGCATTTGCAACAACAGGTGAATGATATTGTAGAACGGCATACCAATCTGCTAAGCCAGAATTATATTTATAATGTGGCTGTGTTGGTAGCGCATATACCAACAGGAGAAGTTCGTGCTTACGTGGGGAATAGCGTTGCCCGGAAAGGAAGTCGTGGGAATGATGTAGATGTGATTCAGGCAGCGCGGAGCTCCGGAAGTATCCTGAAACCGGCTTTGTACGCTTTGATGTTGCAAAATGGTTTTATTTTACCCCGGACGCTGGTCCCGGATATCCCTTCCCGTTTTGGAAATTATGCACCTTCTAATTTCAACCGGGATTTTAAAGGAGCGGTTCCTGCTGCACAGGCATTGGCACAATCCTTGAATATACCTTTTGTGCGAATGTTAAAAGAATATACCTATGCCCGTTTTTATGATGATTTGAAACAATTAGGGATTACAACCCTGAACCGGCAGGCTGATCATTATGGGCTGAGTTTAATTTTGGGAGGAGGAGAGACTTCTTTGTGGGATGTGTGTAATATGTATGGAGGAATGGCTGCTGTTTTGCGGCATTACAATGAAGAAGACGGACAATATTTTGGAGGGGAGTACAGACGTTTGAAGCTTTGGGAAAACGATAGTAATTTAGGAGCCCTAAAAGAAGAGAAAAAAGGAATACTGAAAGCTTCGGCTATTTGGCAAACCTTGAAAGCTTTGGAAAATGTGGAACGACCGGAGATGGAATCAGGATGGAAAAATTTTGTTTCGGCCATGAATTTGTCTTGGAAAACAGGTACTAGCTTTGGTTTCCGGGATGCCTGGGCTGTAGGAGTGAATCCTGATTATGTTATCGGGGTATGGGTTGGGAATGCTGACGGAGAGGGACGTCCCGGATTAGTTGGTATACGGGCTGCTGCTCCCATCCTTTTTGAAGTAGCCGGGCTATTGCCTTCAACTTCTCAGTTTTATGAGCCAACGGAAGAAATGCAGGAAATGGTGGTGTGTCGTAAGAGCGGGTACCGGGCTTCTGGTTTATGCGAAGAAACAGATACGGTGAAGGTATGCTCGGCCGGAATAAGAACAGCGGTATGTCCGTTTCATCATTTGATTCAGATGGATGCCAGTGGGAAATGGAGGGTGACTTCGGATTGTGAGTTAGTACACCGGATGAAAGTGAAGCCGTGGTTTGTATTGCCACCAGTGCAGGAATGGTATTATTGCAGAAGTCATACTGATTACCAGAAATTGCCTCCTTATCGTCCGGATTGTCATCCTCAGGGGGAAGAGGTAATGGAAATGATTTATCCGCAACGGGGTACAAGAGTATTTATTCCCCGGGATTTTGGTGGTAAACCAGGGAGGGTTATTTTTGAAGCAGTCCACCGTTTTTCTGATGCTTTGATTTATTGGTATGTGGATGATCAATATGTGGGGGTGACCCGAAATATCCATCAGATGGAGATATGGTTGCAGGAAGGAAGTCATCGTTTAACCTTGATGGATAAAGGAGGAAACCTGCTGCAACAAAATTTCCAGGTGGTAGGAAAAGATTGAATAATTGAAGATGTCAAGACAGTAAGTTTTTCTGACATCCTCAATTTATAGAATTATTTTACTTGCCGTCTCCTTCTCCCCAGCCAAAACCATCAGAATTAGCACTGAAAATGTGGACACATTTGTGGATAGTGTGTGGATGTGGGATAATTTCTTTACTTTGAATATCAATGATCAGAATAGAGCCTTTCATTTTTTCCGGACTATTTTCGTCGTAAGTTGTCACAATCAACCGGCTTCCCATTACAGAAGTGGAGAGATTAACCACTTTTCCGTATTGAGTTGGGATATCAATGAAAGGTTCAATTTTAGGTAATATTTCCGGGGTTGAATAGATTTTATTGTCTGAGGAGAAATACCAGGTTTTATTGGCAAGTACTGCTTTCGTATGGATGTTGGCGTCTGCCATAGCCAATTCCTTGTGTGAGGTACATTTTCTACTTTCGGAATAATCTGTGTAATCCGTGAAATAGGTGAATTCATTGAGGTGGATTTTTCCATTTTCTGCTGAAACGACAGTGGCAATATTACTAGCCGACGAGTTGTCCGGAGCATACATGGACGAGGTACTGTAGCCTATAATGGCTTCATCTTTGAAATTCCGGTTGTCTTCAAAGTCGATTACTTTATCCAGAGCATAACTGTCTCCGACAATTCCTGCTTCGGGATCATCTTCTTGGGTTGTAACGAAGTAATATTTCCGGCTGATTTCATCAAAAAATAGTCCGCATTGGGTTACTCCGGAATAGGCGATCGGATAATTCCAATGGTATTCTTTGGGGTGTTGTGCAGGGCGGTATAGTAAACCTTCTGTGTAACCGATAATTTTACCTTCTGAAATGAAATAAGTATTATTTCTGGGATCAGTGATGACATTTGAGGGCTTGAAGGTATATCCGGCTGATGCATCTATGAAATTTTCGTTTGTAACAACACCCAATGAAGTGAAAGTGGTTGTATTGGTCGTACTAAAGCCGCTTTAGATTCACGTAAGAAGCATATTGAGGCAAACGGATATTTCATTTCAAAAGCCGGAAACAAATGTACCTCTTTAGGCGGGACAACTACCGGGCAGGCAAAAAGAGGTAAGGTGAACGGGGAAAAGAGAAGAAAAGAAGCTGCCGAAAATTCTACTAACCGAATTGCAGGCGAAATGTTGAAAGATTGTGTAACTCCCCATGTTGACAGGGTAGCCGACAAACTTAACGCTATGGGCTTAAAAACGGCATCAGGGCTTGAATTTACACGTAACAGGCTCACCGCGTTACGGACAAAGATAAACAGGCGTGTAGAATACGCGCAAATATGTGTAGGGTGAAATACTTGAGAATTTGAATCATAAAATAAAGCCTTGCGATTGCAAGGCTTTATTCTTGTCTAAAAGTTATCTGAATTATAAGGATGCAGCACTTAATTCCGCACCCAGTTTCTTAATTGCCTTTAAAATTTTATTGGTAGTTTTTTCACTAGCAGAAGCAACTCCGGTTTTGTATTGTCTCATTTTTGATTCGTTAATTCCGGCATAAGCCGCAAATTTGCTGGCGTTGATCCAGTCGAAATAATTGAAGAATGATTCTAGGTCATACTTGAATTCTACTTTGAGAGCCGTAAATTCTTCCGGTGTGGATCCTCTTTCGATAGTAATCATTTCTTTGATTTCCTGGATACTTTCCATAAAATCTTTTTTGGCAATCTCTACACTTTCCCCGAAACTGCCGAAACTATGCCCGGCGATTTCCGATTCGGAATATATGGAATATAATCCGTCATTTCCTTTTTCTACGAACTGTAAAGGTTAGCTTTGTAATTGGGCTAAACCAATGGTCGTGCCGTCCGCCATGACTGAAAAAGTAACATTCTTTTGCACTGAGCATCCTCTTTAATTCAGATGTTTTTATATCTCAAAGAACTTTTAGACAATAAAAAAGTAACAAAAATGTTACTATTGCGCAAGTGATTCAGAAACTTTTTTTAGGTTTTCAAAAAAAAGAACCGGGACTATTCCCCAGCCTTTCCATATAATACATAGTCTATTACTTTACGGTTGATTTCGTCTATCCATGTAAATTCCTTTTTAATGTATCTGTCAGTGACTTTAAGTGTATCTACTGAGTGATTTAGGCATTCAGCGATAATATGTGTAGAATACCCTAGCTCGTTACGTACAATAGTTGCCCAAGAATGGCGCGCTGAATAATATGTAAGAGATTTTCCAATCTTCAGAGCATTTAATTCTTTTATTTTTTCTTCTGCTATTTCTTTATCAATTTGGGTATTGATATCTTCTCTCATTTTTTTCAAACCAATATTTATAGCGGCGTTGAATCCGTCTGAATTAGCGTACATACGGTAAAATAAAAACGCTCTTTTTTTTAATGAATCTTTATATTGTTCCATTATAGTTTGTGCTTCCGGTTCTATTTTTATAGATATAAAGGCGTTATCCGGCCTACGATCCTCTGTTTTGCTTCTGTTATATGCAAATCTTTCATTTTCCAGACATGAGTATTTTGCTTCATACAAATCCACAGAATTAATACCAGCCATAAAAAAGGATAACATATAGCAATCTCTGCCTAATTTAGCCCTACCTTCACCTTTATATTCAAATATCCGCCTTATTTTTGCAATTTCTGCGTTTTTATTCTGGGTTATACCTGAATTAGCTTTTGGTATCTTATATTCTTCAAACGGGTTGTTATGGATGATTACAATTCCCTGGCTTTTTTTGTTATATTTTTTACATGCTGCATTAAAAACTGTCTGAATGTCTACCATGTAATCATGGACTCCTGTATTAGTTAATGGTTCCCTTTTTGTTTTTACTTCATTTCCAAATTGGTTGATACGTACAATAATCCTCCTTGAACGTAAATGTTTTTCAAATTCTTTCAGTGTTTCAGACTGTAGGGATGTTATATCAAAAGTTTTTCCAAACTTATCCTCAAATGCATTTATTGTTGTTTGTATATGTTTTGCTCTCTTTTCTTTTTTATTTCTGTCTCCGGAATCCTTCTTAGCCTTTTCTCCTTCTTCTAACAGGTCTTTTATGTATTGCCGTGCAAAATCAATGAAATTTATATAGGTTATAGTATTAAATTTTGTTTCAAGGTAAATTTTTAATTGCTGTGCAGTGTATGAAGATGCTTTGTTACCAAGCTCTTGAAGGACTGTATTTTCACATTCTTCAATTTTATCAAGTACAGTTTTAAGTACATGTTTGTCCTTTAATTTCATCTCTTTGTTTAATTGTTGCCTTACTACATAAAAACCAGTAGAAAGATATGCATGTTTGCGGTATTGAGTGATTCTTATGCAAACTTTATATTTCTGATCTATAGTACGTGATTCAGGAGCTATATATACGTTAAAAGTAGCCATATTATGTTTCAAATTTTCGTGTAACAATCGTGTAACATTTGCGGAAATAACGGCAAAAAAGTTTGATTTTTTGCACTAAAAAAGGGGTCAAAATCGATTGATTATTGACCCCTTTTCGTTGTAAGTTGTTGATTTTTCAGTGGAGCCAATTGCGGGACTCGAACCCGCGACCTACGCATTACGAATGCGTTGCTCTACCAGCTGAGCTAAATTGGCATTTCGGGTGCAAAAGTAATATTTTTTTGTGATAATAAAATTTTTCCTTTAAAAAATTGCTTTAAGAGTGAAAGAGGTTTTGTTATCTTTTTGTAACACATGGGGAAAAGAACCCGTTTATAATACGACTAAGTAATATAAACAGAAAAAACATATGAAGGAAAAGTGGTTCTTTTTGATGGGAGTTATGCTGTTGTTGTCAGAAGTCGTTTGGGGACAAACAAGACTTACTGTAACAGGACAGGTGACTGAAAAAGGTACCGGTGAGCCAGTCATTGGAGTAACGGTATTATTGAAAGGTGAAGGTAGGGGTACGACGACAGATATTGATGGTTTTTATACCCTCAAAGATGTACCTTCGGATGCGACCCTGGTATTCAGTTTTGTAGGTATGAAGACAGTGGAACTGATGGTTGGCAGTCGTTCGGTGATTAACGTGGGGATGGAGGAGGATACTAAGCTGATAGATGAAGTAGTGGTGGTAGGTTATGGGGTACAGCGGAAATCGGATTTGACCGGGGCAGTTGCTTCCATTAAAAACGAGGAATTGCAAAAAACAGCTGTGGCTAATGTTGCCAATGCTTTGCAAGGACGGGTATCCGGAGTGATGGTGTCGGCTAATGGATCGCCGGGAGGCGAACCGGAAGTGAAAATCCGGGGAATTGGGACCACCAATAACAGTAGCCCTTTGTATGTCGTTGATGGAATGTTTGTCAATGATATTGGTTTTTTGAATAGCCATGATATCGCTTCTATGGAAGTACTGAAGGACGCATCTGCAACGGCTATATATGGATCGAGGGGGGCAAATGGGGTAATTATTGTGACTACCAAACAAGGAAGTAAGGGCCGGCCTGTATTGAGTATTACTGGAAGTGAAGGGTTTCAGGTGGTGGGAGACCGGTTGAAAATGTGTAATGCGGAACAGTATGCTGAATTGTTGAATGAAGCATTGGTGAATACAGGGGGTAACCCTAAATATGATCATCCGGAACTTTTAGGAAAAGGAACTGATTGGTTTGACGAAATTTTCCGTGTCGCATCTGTCAGGGATTATCAGATGGCTTTGAATGGGGGTTCGGAAAGTGTGAATTATAATTTAAGTATTGGTTATTTTCAGCAGAAAGGAGTGATTAAACGGAATGATTATCATCGTCTTACTGTACGTTTGAATAACGAGTACCGGCCTATAGAAAGGGTTACTATAGGACATAATATTTCTGCTGCTTTCAGCTTGAAAAATAACGATGATCCTTCTGTAGTGGGACAAGCCTATCGGTTGAGTCCGGTGATAAAACCATACACTGAAAATGGGGAATTTTCGGATTCGGAAAATTCATCTACAGGTAATCCCCTGGCTACTTTAGCTTATTTGAATAATAAAACAAGGGATGACCGGATAGCCGGTAGTGCTTATTTGACTTGGGAGGTAATTGAGGGATTGAGTTTTAGGACCAATTTTGGTATTGATTTTCTAAACCGTAGGGAACAAATTTTCCGGCCGAAGTACTATGTGTCTTCTACCCAGAAGAATGAACAGAACGAATTGAATAAAACCTGGTCACGTGATTTCACTTGGTTGTGGGAAAATACGCTGACGTATGATGTTACTTTAAAAGAAATCCACCGGCTTAATTTACTGGGAGGTATTACGGCTCAAAAAAGACAGTATCAATTGTTAGGAGGTTCCGGAAGGGATTTGTTTTCCCAGAATGACAGTTACCTGTATCTGGATCAGACTTCTAAAGATACCCGGAGTTCAACCAATAACGGATATTCAGAATCCATTTTTTCTTATTTATTCCGGGCTAATTATACTTTGATGGAACGTTATCTGTTTACCTTTTCTTTTCGTGCAGATGGGTCTTCAAAATTTGGTCCCGACCATCGTTGGGGATATTTCCCCTCTTTGGCTTTGGGATGGCGTGTGACGGAAGAAAATTTTCTGAAGGGGCGTTTGGGGTGGTTGAATAACCTGAAAATCCGGGGAAGTTGGGGACAAATCGGAAACGATAAAATTGGAAATTATAAATATTATGCACTGGCGAATATTGATCCGAATTTTGATGCGGTATTCAATAATATCTATTATTCCGGAGGAACCATTACTTCATTATACAATAAATCAGTACATTGGGAACGTTCGGAACAGTTTGATGTTGGTTTTGATCTGACCGTATTAGATAACCGGTTGTCGTTGGAATTTGATTTTTACAACCGGAAGACAAAAGATATGCTGGTGACGGTAGATGTGCCGGGATCTGTGGGTTTATCGCCTGTAGAAACTAACGTTGGGGCTGTGATTAACCGGGGTATAGATTTTACTATCAATTGGCAGCATACTGTCCGTGATTTTAACTATGCAGTCCGTTTTACCGGGACGACGATCTATAACCGGGTCAGTAAACTGGGGGGAATGCGGATTCCTAAAGGGGATGTCGGGAGCGGACGTTTGATTTCCATGACTGAGGAAGGTAAATCAATCGGTTATTTTTATGGTTATCAGGTGGCCGGTATTTTTCAGTCTAAAGAAGAAATTGATGAATATAATGCCAGAGCTGTCCAAATCAGTGGCAATCCTAATCAGAAATATCAGGAAAATGTGTCCGCCGGTGATTTGATATACCGGGATTTGGATGGAAATGGTTATATTGATGATAAGGACCGGAAGGAAATCGGTAGTCCTATACCTAAATTTATCGGGGGAGTGGGATTTTCAATGGATTGGAAAGGGATTGATTTTTCTCTGGATTTCCAGGGAAATTTTGGGAATAAGATTTTTAATGCCAAACAGCTGGAACGTTATTCCGGATCGGACAACTGGGACCGTACTTTTCTTGGACGCTGGCGGGAAGGGCATACTGATACAAGTATTCCGCGGATGACTTTTGAAGGGAACAATTATTTGGTATCCAGTTATTATGTTGAGAATGGGTCATATGTGAAATTGCAGAATCTCGAATTGGGATATACTTTCCCGAAATATATGACAGATAAAATACATTTAACGAAACTGAGGGTGTTCTTTAGTGGGAATAACCTGTTTTATATTACCAAATACCATGGCTTTACTCCGGAGATTACCGGTAGTTCGCTGGAAGCAGGAATTGACAGAACGATCTATCCCGTGACTTCTGTTTGCCGGTTTGGCTTGAATATTACGTTGTAGGGGAAAACTAGAGATGGGTTTGACGTTTGAACAATAAAAACAAAGAAATATGAAAGAATTATATAAAATACTATTCATAGCACTGCTATTTTCAGGGTGTGATAATTTTCTGAGTCCGGCTCCTCAGGGAAAGTTGACTGAAGAAGTATTTTTTAGTGAGGAAGAGGGGGCTTTGATGGGGGTTAATGCGATTTATTCCCGTTTGAGGGAGTGGGATCAGGTGGGCTTTTCCTGGTTTGCGATTTGTGAGCTGCCAAGTGATAACAGTAATACAGGAAGTGAATTGTCGGACGGTAGTGTTGCCCGTTTGAATACGGTAAATAATTTTACGTATAATGCAGGAGTGGACGAGTTGAATGGATGGTGGACCGGGAATTACAATGCCATTGCTAGTTGTAATGTGGCTTTAGCTTCCCTGAACGGCCTGGAGAATGAGGCTTTGAAAGTACGTTGTATGGCACAGGCCCGTTTTTTCCGGGGATTTTTTTATTTCAATTTAGTAAAGGCATTTGGTGGAGTACCTTTAGTGATGAATGTACCCCAACCCGGGGAATATAATAAACCCAGGGCTACTGCTGATCAGGTATATGACGAGATTATAAAGGATTTGACCTATGCAGCAGGGCATTTACCAACACGTGCCCAGTGGGGAGAAAAAGAATTAGGCCGGGTGACTAAAGGTACTGCCCAAGGATTATTGGCTAAGGTGTACCTGTTCCGTCAAAATTACCAGCAGGCATTTAATTATGCAGATTCAGTTATCTTGGATGGAGAATATGATTTGCATCCCAATTACCGGGATTTATTTAATCCCAATTCTTTATATTCCGAAGAAGTGATGTTGGCTGACCAGTTTTTGTGGCAAGACAACCGGGATAATGAATCTCAGTTTGTGAAATGGCAAGGTGTACGCGGACAATGGGGATGGGGATATTTGTCTCCGACAGAAAGTTTGGTCGATAGCTATGAAAAGGATGATCCCCGTTTACCGGCAACTGTATTTTTTAGCGGGGATTCTGTTCAGGGAAAAGGGGTGATCAATTTTGCGGAAGGACTGGATCCGCGTGCCAATCATAAAGTGATTTGGCCAGCCAGCTATTGGAATGCCAATGATTTTACTAAAATGAATGCTCATTTGTATTTTTTACGTTATGCGGATGTGTTGCTGATTTATGCTGAGGCTGCAAATGAATTGGGAAAAACGGCAGAGGCTTTGGATAAACTGGAATTGGTGAGGGAGCGCGCCCGGAAATCTGTGGCAGAAGGAAGTGGTAGCACAGGTATATTACCTAAAATAACTGAGACAGACCAAGGGCGGTTAAGGGAAATTATCTGGCATGAAAGAAGAATAGAACTGGCTCTGGAGGGACATCGGTTCTTTGATTTGATCCGGGCAGATAAGGTGGTTCCGGGTTATGCTTTGAGGGAATTACAGAGAGATAATCCGGAAACTCATTTTTCGGCAGCACTCAATAGTGTTTTCCTGATTCCACAAAAGCAGATAGATATATCGCAAGGGGTACTTCAGCAAAATCGTTGAGCGAGGAATCAAAAACGATAGATGGGTGATGGTGGGTGGAAATTCCGGTTTTAACTCAGTAACTTAGTAACTATATCCTATGAAATTGTTTGTGTTATTTTTAAGTTTTTGGATCGTAGGGGCTTTACCGGCACAGGAATTGACGGATGAAGCTTTGTTGGATACAGTACAGCGGCAGACTTTCCGTTATTTTTGGGATTTTGGCCATCCGGTCAGTGGATTGGCGAGGGAAAGGAGTGATACAACCCACATTAATCATGAGGTGGTCACCATTGGTGGGTCCGGGTTTGCTGTGATGGCAATTGTTGTCGGTGTGGAAAGGGGATTCATAACCCGGGACCAGGGGGTGGAACGTTTGTTGAAAATAGTACATTTTTTGGACGAAAAAGCTGAACACTGGCATGGTATCTGGCCACATTGGTTGAATGGGACCACAGGTAAGGCGATAGCTTTCAGTGAAAAAGATGATGGGGCGGATATTGTGGAGACCTCATTTCTGTTTGAAGGTCTGTTGATAGCTCACCAATATTTTGATCGGAATACCCCTCAGGAACAGGAGTTGCGGCAGGAAATTGATAAACTATGGCAAGAAGCAGACTGGCGTTGGTTTACTAATGAAGAGGATGTACTGTATTGGCATTGGTCGCCTCAATACGGTTGGGAAATGAATCATCCTATTCACGGGCACAATGAGGCTCAGATCACTTATGTGCTGGCTGCTTCGTCTCCGACTTATCCCATTCGGGATTCTGTTTACCATAAAGGATGGGCTAGTGGTCCTATTTTCCGGAATGGAAAAATGTTTTACGGTATACCTTTACCTTTAGGCATGGACTACGGAGGACCTTTGTTTTTTACTCATTATTCTTATTTAGGACTGGATCCCAGGGGGTTAAAAGATCGGTATGCAGATTATTGGCAACAGAATGTAAATCATACTTTGATCAATCGGCAGCATGCAATTGTCAATCCACACGGATATAAAGGATATGGTCCGGATTG
>URJC01000041.1 GCA_900548135.1 uncultured Odoribacter sp.
AGCTCCTTCAGTAACCGCATGATTAAAAGTAGTCCAGTCAGACATCAGCAAACCGGTGAATCCCATTTGCCCCCGCAGGATATCATGATTCATAAACCGATTCATCGTTAAGGGTTCGCCATTATAAGAAGTATAAGAACACATCACACTCCCAACACCGGCATCAATAGCAGCCTGAAACGGAGGCAAGTATCTTTCCTGCAAATCACGCAAAGAAAAATCAGTATTCTGATAATCGCGTCCCCCACGCAAAGCCCCGTACCCGGCAAAATGTTTTACACACGCCATCAATGTACTCTTATCTTCCAAACGTTCTCCTTGAAAACCTTTCACCCGTGCCGCAGCTAAAGCTGCTCCCAGATAAGTATCTTCGCCCGAAGTTTCCATAATCCTTCCCCAACGCGGATCATTCGAAATATCCACCATCGGGGCATATGTCAATTGTATTCCTGCTGCTGTAGCCTCCAGAGCTGCCAGTTCCGCCCCCTGCCGGACCATCTCCCGATCCCAGCAACAGGACTCTGCCAAAGGTATCGGTAATATTGTACGATAACCGTGAATCACATCTTCATGAAACATCAAAGGTATTCCCAAACGACTGTGTTTCAGTGCTTCCTCCTGTAAAGAACGATTCAAAGCTGCTCCGTTAGCTTTCAGAAAAGCACCCACTTCACCTCTACCAATAGCCAAACGCAAAATAGAATCCTGTTGGGCATAATATGGCAACAAATTCAATTCTGCAATCTTTTCATCCAAAGTCATTCGTTCCAATAAATCTTCCACTCTGTTTTCTACCGACTGATTCGCATCTTTATAATCCATCCGCCGTACACAAGATGCCAGCACCAAATACAAGATAACTGATAAATAAAATCTCAAATACATAATTCTTAGTTCTTAAAATAATCCTTTATTTACAAAAATAGAATAATAAAAACACTATTTTTTAATTTGCACAAAAAAGGATATACAAAAACTATTGTTTCTCAATATCATAAACCTGTTATTCCGGTCTCAAATAAATTCACAATCTCATTTTCTATTATTTGAGATTCATTTTTCCATAGATCTGATCCTTTTAATAAAATCCCGAACATAAAATTATATTAATCATGTTTTCTTCTCAGATCAAATTGGATTTATAAAAAAAAAGTATATTTGTATATAAAATCAAATTTCAGAGGCGTTAACTTAAATCAAGTTTTTTATACCGTTTTTGAATAAACCTGAATTTAATACCTGACTTTACAAATATGAAAATATATAAAACCGTTCTATTTCTCCTATTTGCCGGGAAGTTGACCAATATCTGTGCAATGGATTTCCTTCCGGATCTGGTACCGTTTCGCCATGATCAGGAGTTAAGTAACAGTAGCATCACTTCTATCACCCAGGATACCTCCGGGCAAATGTGGTTGAGCACTTCCAAACATTTATATAGTTTCGATGGTTATCAGGTCAACAAAATCACACTTCCCTCCCACCCAGCCATTACCACCTTATTAGAAATCCAATGTGTGTATAGCGACCGGGAGAATAAAATATGGTTAGGTCTAAGCAATGGTATTTGTCGTTATGATCAGGACAATAAAATTTTCCAATATTATTTTCCTGAACCTGAAGACATGCTCAATATGAGTAATATTATATACCAGATTGTAGAAAACCCGGAAGGCACATTATTTTTCGCTACCCGCAATGGTATTTTCAGTTTTGATAAATCCAGCAACCATCTGAAACGGATAGAGGCCTTTCCCTGGCACAAAGTATGCAGTGGTTACCGGAAAGAAGAACGTATCACTTCAGCTCTGCATGTCACCTACAACCATATTTTATGGGGTGGAACCGAAGGAGATGGCTTATGGTATATTAACCTCAAAGACGGTAATAAACTTCATTTCCGGCACGAAGATCAAGTAACAGGTTCTTTGGGAGGAAATATCATACATACCATCTTTGAGGACCGCTTTGGAGTTATCTGGATAGGTACCGAGAATGGATTAAGTTCATTCATTAAAGAAACATCCAGTTTCTCAAATATCCAAATTCACCCCTCACAGCCTGTTTTATCTATTTGCGAAACCGAAGAAAGTAATCTTCTGCTTGGAACTCCGGATGGATTTTATTGTTACAACAGGAAAAACAGAAAGGCCAATAAAATAGACCTTACCTCTTATCCTTCACTCACCCATAGCTCGAATTATATCTCCGTCCTTCACAAAGACCGTTCCGGAGGTATCTGGATCGGTACCCGAAAAGGTCTGGTGCGTTATTATGCACCCCATGACTTTCTTCTCTTCAAACATAACGAATATAATGATAACGGACTTGCAGCTGATCCTGTTTACCTGCTGACAGCCGATCCGCAAGCTTCCGGTGTCTGGATTGGCCATGAAAAAGAATTCATCGATTTTTATCAACCTTCTACCAAAGTAATCAAACACTATCGTCTTCCCGCAGGCGATTACCAAATTCCTCTCACCGGATATATTACCCATAACAATGACTTTTTGATTGGAACCAAGGGTGGTTTAGTCCGTTACAATCGGATCCGCGATTGCTTTGAACCCTGGAATTTTACTTATTGCGAACAAACTTTTGCCAATACTTACGCCATACTGCAGGACCGCCGGGGACGTTACTGGTTCGGCGTACTGGACATGGGCATTTACCAGGTTGACCCAAAAGAAAAGAATTGTAAACGTATCCCAATCAGCTACGAAAAGTCCCATAAAAACATTTATACTAATACTAAAATAATATACGAAGACAGACAAGGATATATTTGGATTGTCTTCTGGCGGGCAGGTATTATGCGTTACAATCCTGATACAGGGGAAGAAAAATTATTTACCCATGAAAATACGGGAGGCATGTTGCCCAACAACACAATCTGGTCAGTGAAAGAAGATCCCAGAGGGCGGATCATTATGGCAACAGCCGGTGGTGTTGCCATTTGGGATACAGCTCAAAAACAATTTACCGATACTGCTTTAGTAGCTCCTTTATCAGGAGAATCCATCGTAGGAATGGAACGCATGGATAGTGATTCTACCTGGTGGTTATCGACAACAAAAGGGATCATCCGTATAACCCCCTGGGATGGCAAAATACTCCATTACACAGAAGCTGACGGATTACAGGATAACGTATTCCATTATCAGGCCATCGCCAAACTGGATTCTTCGCTATTTTTCGGAGGTAACTACGGATTAAATATAATCACTCCACATACGACTTTTAAAAACAATTATATACCACATCCTTATATCACTTATATCACGCTTAATGGCCGGGAAATCGACCCGGATGTTCTTCCTAAAAAGAACGATCTCCCCTATTTATCCCTGAAAAAAGGCGATAAAGCCGAAATATTTTTTTCTTCCTTTTCATTCTGTAAAGAATGGCGCAACCGGTATAGATACTGTTTCACCGGGGATACCCCCCATAGCTGGAGTCAACCCATAGCACAAAACAAGGTCGTCTTTATGCCTGACTGCCAGGGATCAACCTATTTCCATCTCACAGCTTCAAACTCCGAAGGTCTCTGGAGTCAGCCCCGTTCCTTACTTCTCATTGAGACCCGCAATCCTTGGCTGTCTCTATCTTTAATCGCAGGTTTGGTTTTCTTCGCTGGCCTAGGAATGATCTATTTCCGGAGAAATATCCACCGGCGAATGAAAGCCAAACGAATCAAACAAATCCGGAAAACACCCAAACCGCAGACCGATAGCCAAATCCTCCAACTCCAGGAAAAATTTAAGTTGTTGATGGAAGAAGAACAACTTTGGAAAAATAAACGTTTCTCAAAAACAGAATTGGGAAGTCGCCTCAAACTGAATGAACAACAATTGACTCTTTTCCTGAAAAACAGCTATGGTAAAAGTTTCCCGGAACTGATCAATCATTACCGGGTAGAAGCCGTAAAACGTAAAATGGAAGACCCGCAAAACAAAGACTATACGCTATTCGCATTGGGCGAAGAATGCGGTTTCAACTCCCGCAGTTCATTTTACCGGGTTTTTAAAGAATGTACAGGTATTACTCCCGCCGAATACCAGGAACGGTTAACGATGAATGCCAAACGATGAACGAAAGCAGAACTCCGCACTCGTTCATCGTTCCATATATCATTCATTATTCCTCACCAACGTCACATGAATCACTTGTCTTCCTTCAAGAGCTATGATTTCAGGACGATAATTCTGTCCCTGGACCCGTATAGTATCAGTTGACATAGCTTTTAACTGATATTGTCCGTGTATATCGGTAACAGCCTTCTTTTTTCCCACCTCCACCGTAATACCGGCCAGCGGATTTGCCTGTACATCACGGACAATCCCATGTACGTCCACCGGGACGGCCAGCCTGCCAACTGCCGTCTTATGGCCCTTTTCCTGGCGATTTATGATCACTTTTTTCTCTTTATCCCTTTCCACCGTAATTAATTTCTTGATCCGGATATCGTCCGAAGCACTTCCAATCTGCAATTCAAACGCTCCGGGTTCCACAACACGCTGCATCTTCTGATTGTACAAACACAACGAACTCACCGGAACCTTGATTTCCACAGCTACTTTTTCCCCTTGTGGTACACTCACTTTAGAAAATCCCTTCAATTCATGAACCGGGGTAACCACACTGGACACCACATCACGGACATACAACTGGACTACTTCCCTTCCGTCACAATTCCCTGTATTCCGCAGGGTTACAATTGTCCGGATCGTATCTTCCTGCCTATAGTCTTCTTTATCTGTTTCCAAGGACAGATAATCAAATTCCGTATAACTCAGTCCATGCCCGAATGCCCATAATGCATCAGGTGAAGAAAATACATAATCTTTACCCGGTTTTCCCAGAGCACCAGGGCGTTTGTAAAATCCCTTATCCGTCGGAAGATAATTGTAGAAACAGGGTAAATGTCCGACACTTTTGGGGAAAGAATAATTCAACTTTCCTGAGGGATTTACTTTTCCGAATAAAATATCTGCTAATGCATATCCTCCCTGTTCACCAGGATACCACTGTATCAATATTCCCGGAATGTGTTGCTTAACCCAAGGCATGGCAAAAGGTTTACCGGAGAGTAAAACAACAATAACAGGTTTACCGGTAGCATATACGGCTTTAATCAATTCTTCCTGCACACCTGTCAGGGTAAGGTCGCTCAAATCAAAACCTTCCCCACAAGTAGCATTACTATAATCACGGGCCAACGAAGCGCTGGCTGTTCCTACAACCACAATACTCACATCACTTTTACGGCTGGCAGCCACAGCTTCTCCGAATCCACTTTTATCCATTGTAACCAGATCACATCCCGGAGCATAATTGATTTGCAACGTTTTTCCATATTGTTCCTGCAAAGCTTGCAGTAAAGTCACCCCGTCCCGATTACTCCGGCTCCAGGTGTAATCTCCGAACTGTACCTGGGCAGCATTGGGTCCTATGACGGCAACAGACTTCAAACGTCCTGCTTCCAAAGGTAAAATTTTCCCTTCATTTTTCAGTAATACAACCGATTCTTCAGCAATTTTACGGGCCAAAGCAACATGTTCCGGACAATGCACCACCTCATCATACCGGGAAGTATCCGGATAAGGACGATCAAATAACCCCATTGCAAATTTAGCCCTTAACACTCTTCTCACTGCCTCATCAATATGCCTGACCTCTAGTTCTCCAGCTTTCACCAAATCCACCAGATTTGCATAACAATTATCCGAAGCTTCTACATCCAACCCTGCCATCAATGCCTGCCGGGCCGCATCTGCCCCATTTTGAGCCGTCTTATGGAAATAATTCAACATGCCGATAGCTCCCCAATCAGAATATACATATCCCTGAAATTTCCATTGTTTACGCAACAAATCAGTCATCAGATAAGCTGAAGAAGAATTGGGTTCCTGATTCCAGGAATTATAAGACGACATCACAGCCCAAGGCTTGGTTTCCCGGACCACTGTCTCAAAAGGTTGTAAATACACAGACAACAAATCTCTTTGTCCACAAGCCACAGAAGCCAGGTTTAACCCTCCTGCGGGACAAGCATGTGCTCCAAAATGTTTCAGCATAGGCGACACTCCCTGATCCAGGTATCCCCTGACTTCGTTAACTCCCATCCGACTGACCAGATAAGGATCCTCACCAAAACATTCTTCAACCCGTCCCCAACGCAAATCCCGGACTACATCAAGCACCGGTGTCAGAGATTGCCGGATTCCCTGTACTTGTAATTCTTCTGCAATGGCTACCGTCATCCGGTAAGCCAAATCCGGATTGAACGTACTCCCCAAAGCAATAGCCTGAGGAAAAATGGTAGACCCTTCATGAACTGATCCGTGCAGGGATTCTGTTAATGGAAATACCGGTATCCCCAAACGGGTTTGCTTCATCATATATTGCTGTATCTCCAGCATAAAACGGGCACATTCCTTTCCCGACAAAGTAATTCCCTCTACGCAGCCCATACTCCGGTCTGCCGTCATTTTCCGCAATTTGGCCGTATCCAACCGATTGCCATCGGAGATGGCATAAGCATGCAAATGCCTCAATTGTGCCACTTTTTCGTCCAGCGTCATGCGTTCCAATAAATCTTCCACCCGTTGCCCGATTGGTAAGGAAGCATCCTTATATGCCATTTTATCGGATAAACCCGAACATCCCGCAAGCAACCACAGCATCCCTATCCATAAATAAGTCTTTTTCATATTAGCTCTATTTTTACAATCGTTTCAGTTTGCCACAATCATCTCTTCCCCGGCCTCCATTTCCTTTTCCATTACCTTACCGGTAAATGGGTTTACAATCTTTAAAAGTCCTCCTCTTTCCGAACGGACCACCACTTTTTTCACCTTTCCATTTTCATAATCTGCGTCCACCAGAAAAGCGCCCATCGCCCGCATATTCCGGAATGAAGCATCCCGCCATGCTTCAGGTATAGCCGGAAAAACACGGATTATCCCGGTATGACTCTGCAACAACATCTCCTGAATAGCTGCTGCACAGGCAAAATTTCCTTCCAGAGTAAAAGGCTTGTAAGTAAAAGCAGAGTATCCCTTTTTCAATTGGTCTCCATTCAAATGAAAACTGTTCGGAGAGCAAAATGCTTTAATGAAAATATGCAAATTACGGGCAGCAGCATCCCCATCAAATATCCTGGCATACATATTAGCCAACCAGGAAAAAGAATACCCAACCCAATAAGCACTGCCAAGTTCATCAAAATGATGTACAGACCGTTTAATCAGCTGTTCAACTGCTTTTCCCTGTGAAACATCCAATAATCCCAGCGGATGAATGGCGAGCATATGCGACAAATGCCGGTGGGAATCTTTTAACGGATATTCCGGAGCAACGGTCAGCCCTGTCGCATCCGTAGCAAAATCCGGCCATTCCCCTAACTGTTGCCGCCAATGTACGGCCTCTTCCTTCAATCCCATAGCCAACGCCATCTCTGCGGCAGCCGTATAGGTAAACCGGATAATAGCCAAATCATAATTCGTCGTCTGTTGAAACCAGGCATCCAAACGGTTGTCATTAATTTCCGGTGAGGAAGATAATGGTAATTTTCGTTTCCCGTCTTTTCCCTTGACAGCAACATGTTCAAAATACCGGGCCACTTCTTTCACCCAAGGATAAGCCTGCATTTTCAGAAATTCCGGGTCAGCTGAGTATTTCCATTGCAGGTAGAAATGATGGGCCAGCCAACCGCTCGCCGTTGGGGAATGTGAATATTGATTCCATCCTCCGATCGGTTTCCCTTCCAAAGTCGCAATACAAGGCACATTCAGCCCCTCTACCCCATAAAACTGACGCGTAAACTCCCGCCCATACCCTTTGATCTTTCCCAACCAATCGGTAAAAACCGACGATTCTTCCAGATGATTAGCAGCATATCCGGGCCAATAGCTCAGCTGAGTATTCAAATCACTATGAAAATCACCCCATGGTGGAGTCTGTCCATTATCCGCTGTCCATACAGCCTGCAAACAGATAGGAGGAGCACCTTTACGGGAAGCTGCTCCGAATTTATACATCTCCAGATACCACTGATTTTCCAGTACAGAATCGGGTAAAGAGATAGAGCTCTGAGCCCAATACTGATTCCACCAATCCGTATGTACTTTCAAAGCAGACTGAAAATCCGGTGAATACTTTTTTATAATCTCCGATGCAGTTTCCGGTTCACTATACCAAGTCCCTGTTGTTGTCAGACAATAAACTCCTTCCAACGTCCGGTCATCCGGGTAATCCCAGCGCAAAGCCACCTCATAGGCAACCTGCCCGTATCCTTTCTGCCGATAAACGATACAATCCCCCCGTTTCACGATCTTGCCTTTTTTATAACCTAACTTTACCAGATTAGTACGGCTTTGATTGTTTTCTTCTTTTTCATTGACCTGATAACGGGGAGCCTGTAAACTGACAGACAATGTATCCGGCAAATTTTCAAACCGGAAATGCCCAAGTTTATCAGTAGCTCCGGTAAAAAAACGTCCTACTGTTCCGTTTTCCCACACAATCATACACACAGCTGTATGTACATCCAAGGTTACATGCTTCACTTTTCCCAAACGGGAAATAGCAAACTCCAAGGCTCCCGCAGGAATCTTAGTCGGTGCTATATCCCTGGAACTCGGAGCATCAATCAACTGTTGTACCTTTGAAATATCTCTCCGCAGAATGACTTCATCACAAATAAACTTCCAGTTATAATCGGGTGAATCAAATCCAGCAGTAGGCCGCAAATCCCACAAATCCGCCCGGTCGAGTGCCAATCGTAAATATCCGTCCCGTTGCCAGACCAACGTTCCCATGATTCCATTACCCAAGGGTATACCCTCTTCCCAGACACGGGGCAAATCCTGAAATCTTAAACCATGAAAATGGGAAGCATGCCGTTCCTGAGCATACAGTCTCACAGTAAACAACAAAAATATCCCCAAATACAAAACAAAACAGATTCTTTTCATACCATAAAATAATTTCTTTTTACAAAGAAATAAGAAAAGAATAAAATCAAAAACGTTTAAGAAAAAAAATAAATACTAAATCTCGAAATTAGTGTCCTATAAAAATAAAACACAGTCTCAAAAACTTCCGGATATGACCCGGATTTTCAAGACTATACTAATGCCTTAATTATATTACAATTTTCACTCCTCTGTTTGGGGTGATGAACCTACCATCTTATCCGTAAAAAGAATACCATTCAGGTGGTCAACCTCATGTTGAAAAATGACAGCAGTGAAACCGCGAATTGTTTCTGTCTTCACTTTCAGACCACCTCCCATTTCCGATAAATAATCCTCAGGATCATTATAGTTCAAGGTAATTTCCAAGGAACGACGTACCATTCCCTCAATATCCGGAACAGACAGACACCCTTCTCTCCCCAACACCAAAGAATCAGAATAATATGTGATGACCGGATTTACATAGATACCAAACAGTTCACCCGGCAAATCAAACCGCTGTACGGCAATGACCCTCCGGCTGACACCTACCTGAGGTGCTGCGATTCCCACCCCAGGATTTGTAGTATCATTTACAGTCAGTAACATCCTTTCCTGTAATATGTTGAACTCCTCAGACTTCAATTCTCCTATCCCTAACGGAAGAGCTTGACACCGCAAAAACAAAGAATCTTCCTTCACAGTAATCACTTTCAAAGGCATAATACCTTCTCTCAACTGTCCGATTACCTCTTTTTCATCTGTTGAAAAACCGACAGAATTCCCTCCGTTATCACAAGATATCAACAATACAACCACCACCATATAAATTACCAGATATACTCTACTCATCATTACTTTTATTATTGATTACAAATTACTTGCAAAATAAAATAAATCCAGGTAAAGATAACCCAATACATCCTAAAAATCTACAAAACACAAAAATTCTCCCTAACAGCTAAATGATCAGGCTTTCCCATAGAAGAATCAATTATTTAAGATTTTTTAAACTTATTTTCAGTACACTTTATTTTATTCAATCGTAAATTTACATGATAAACAAAACATTAGTAAAATAATTACTATGGCTTATATTGATTATTATGGTGTACTGGGGGTGAATAAAACAGCTACCCAAGACGAAATAAAAAAGGCTTTTAAGAAACTGGCACGAAAATATCATCCGGACCTGAACCCTAATGATCCCACTGCGAAGCAAAAATTCCAGGAGATCAATGAAGCCAATGAAGTATTAAGTGATCCCGAGAAACGAAAAAAATATGATGCTTACGGTGAGAATTGGAAACATGCCGATGAATTTGAAGCTCAAAAACAACGTTATCAGCAACAAGGTCATGGTAGTGGAGGATTCGGAGGTATGGGCGGAGGTTACTGGTCATCTGCCGACGGTGGTTTTAGCGGTCATTTCACCGGAGATGAAGGAGAATTCTCGGACTTTTTCGAGTCTCTCTTCGGTTCACGCCGTGGAAATAGCCGCAGAAGCTCATCCGGCTTCAAAGGTCAGGACTATAACGCAGAACTGCATGTATCCTTCAGGGATGCAGCCACCACCCACAAGCAAATACTGGAGGTCAATGGTAAAAAAATACGAATCACCGTACCGGCAGGTATTAGTGACGGGCAAACCATAAAATTGAACGGTCAGGGAGGTCCTAGTATGAATGGAGGGCCGGCAGGAGACTTATACATCACTTTTGTTATCGCCAATGATCCGGTATACAAACGTGAAGGGGATAATTTATATATGAATGTCCCTATTGACCTCTATACTGCCGTATTGGGAGGAGAAACCGTTATCGAAACCCTGAATGGCAAAGTCAAACTAAAAGTCAAACCGGAAACACAGAACGGAACCAAAGTCCGGTTAAAAGGCAAAGGATTCCCCGTTTATAAAAAAGACGGAGAATATGGTGATCTCTTGGTCACTTATGATATTAAAATTCCAACCCACCTTTCTGAAAAACAGAAAGAAATGTTCCGGGAATTACAAAAATCCTAACTAAAAAAACCGTTCACTATGGATACCGATTTAATCATCATCAGCGAATATTGTGAAAAAAGCCATACAGATCCTACTTTTCTGCTTTCGCTTGAAGAAGGAGGATTGATTGAAATACGTACCGTCAATGGGAAACAATATCTTTTACTTTCCCAACTAGGAGAGTTGGAAAGGTATAGTCATCTTTATTACGATCTTTCTATCAATATCGAAGGTATTGATGCCATCCGGCATATACTCGGCCGTATGGACAGTCTACAACAGGAAATCAGACAATTACGCCGCCAGTTAAAACGGTATCAAACATCAAATGATTTTTTTCCGGAAGAATAGACAAAATCACCTTTATCATCTTGATAATGAACAGGTAAATATTAGAAAATATTTCAATATTTGCCAAGGAATATTTTAGTGCTAAAAATCAAAAACTGGCAAAAGCAGGATATAAAAATCCCCTAAAAAGATTTCACTTTCAGGGGATATTCCATTTTGATCCGATACACCCGGTTACCGGCTATTCTTATCGGAAATTGAAGCTACGAAGCTTTATATTATACGCCGTCATTTTACCTTATAAGTAAACGTATGCAGTATTTTACCCGCAACATCCCGGATTTCCATAGTCATCTTTTCTTTATTCGCCCGGATGTGGGCAGCCTCTTTCACAGAATTGACCAATACAGGGAATGAACATTCCTCTTGTCCGGATTCAATATATTGATACTGATGTAAATGCCCGCAAAGCATCAGATCTATTCCAGCTTTATCCAATATGGGTACAAAGAGCTTCCTGGTATGCAACGGCCCATGCCATGTACTTCCAAAAGGCGGAATATGAATAACTGCCACTTTAAAAGGAGCAGAACGAAATTCAGCACTTTCAGTTACCTGTTGCAACCACTTTGCCTGTTCTTCCCGATAAAGGTCAAAAGCAGCTGTGCCATGGTATTCTATATCACTATCCGGCTTATCTTCCCCTCCATCCAAAACCACAAAAAATACAGGACCTTCACGAAAACAATAATAAGGTTTTCCTGTATTGGTTGGAAAATAATCCATATAGCGGGAAGCATAAATTCCGCGACTTTCATGATTTCCCCGGGAATAATAAAAAGGCATCCTTGCTGCAAATAATTTCACTGCCGTATTCATAAATCCCTCAAAAAGATCTTTTTCCGAATCCATATGGCTCACCATATCACCATTGAAGAAAACAAAATCCGTTCTCTCTTTCTCAACATTCTCCAGCAAAGCAGCCAAAGATTCATTGTCTCCGTGAATATCATTTACTACGACAAAAGAAATTTCTTCCTTATCGCTGTCCAGTGTTGTAAAGGACAACTCCCGGCGATCCAATCTGGCTACCGTAGCCACATCCCCAT
>URJC01000042.1 GCA_900548135.1 uncultured Odoribacter sp.
TTTGTGCTGAGGTTCTTTATTAACCTGATTTCTTGAGCCTCTGAATTCCATTCTTGGTGCTATATTAAATCCTCCTTAGTTAATTATTTAATAACTGTAAATGGTCTGTAACTGACTATTTACTTCTTCATTTATTTTTTTAATAAAATCTTCAACTGCCATTGTTCCCATATCTCCCTGTCCCTGGCGACGAACAGATACAGTGTTACTGTTCATTTCATTTTCTCCGACAATCAACAGATAAGGAATCTTTTTCAATTCATTATCCCGGATTTTACGTCCGATTTTTTCATTACGGTCATCTAAGACGGTGCGAATATCGGAATTATTTAACAAATCCGAAAGCTTTTTGGCATAATCATTGAATTTTTCGCTGATCGGCATAACAACTGCCTGATCCGGAGCCAGCCATAAGGGGAATTTTCCTCCCGTATGCTCAATCAATACAGCCACAAAACGTTCCATGCTCCCAAATGGTGCCCGGTGAATCATTACAGGACGGTGTTTCAAATTATCAGCCCCGGTATATTCCAGTTCAAAACGCTCAGGCAAATTATAGTCTACCTGGATAGTACCCAACTGCCATTTCCGGCCAATAGCATCCTTTACCATAAAATCGAGCTTCGGACCATAAAAAGCAGCCTCACCCAATTCTACCGTAGTTTTTAATCCCTTTTCCTCAGCAGCCTCAATGATAGCCCGTTCCGCTTTCTCCCAATTCTCATCGGTTCCGATATATTTCTCTGTATTTTTCGGATCACGTAAAGAAACCTGAGCCGTAAAATCTTGAAAATCCAGAGCTTTGAAAATTGTAAAGATAATATCTATCACCTTTTTAAATTCTTCTTTCAATTGATCCGGAGTACAGAATAAATGAGCATCATCTTGCGTAAAACCGCGTACCCGCGTCAATCCGTGCAATTCTCCACTCTGTTTATAACGGTAGACTGTTCCAAACTCCGCAAAACGCAATGGTAAATCTTTATAAGAACGCGGTTTAAATTTATAAATCTCACAATGGTGAGGACAATTCATCGGCTTCAACATAAATTCTTCCCCTTCCTGCGGAGTTGTGATCACCTGAAAACTATCTTTTCCATATTTCTGATAGTGCCCGGAAGTTTTATACAAATTCACATTTCCAATGTGCGGTGTAATCACTTGCTGGTAACCGTATTTCTTCTGAACCTTCCGTAAGAATGCCTCTAAACGGTCTCGCAACATAGCTCCTTTCGGCAACCACATGGGCAAACCGGCTCCTACAGCCTGTGAAAAAGTAAACAATTCCATCTCCTTCCCAATCTTACGGTGGTCACGTTGTTTGGCTTCTTCCATCAACACCAGCCATTCGTCCAACATTTTCTGCTTCGGAAAAGTAATACCGTATATACGGGTCAACATCTTATTATGTTCATTACCCCTCCAATAAGCACCGGCCAAACTCGTCAATTTAATTGCTTTGATATAGGAAGTATCCGGCAAATGCGGGCCACGGCACAAATCCGTAAAAGATCCCTGACGATAATAGGTAATCTTACCATCTTCCAGATCATTGATTAACTCCACTTTATAAGTCTCGTGAATTGAATTAAAATGATCCAAAGCCTCTTGCTTGCTAACGTTAATCCGGCAGAATTCCTCCTTCTGACGGGCCAGTTCTAACATCTTCTTTTCGACAATTTCCAGATCTTTATCGGTGAGAACCACTCCTTCACCCGGATCCACATCATAATAAAATCCGTTCTCAATAGCCGGTCCAATACCAAATTTCGTATTGGGATATAATTGTTGCAAAGCCTCCGCCATCAAGTGAGCCGAAGAATGCCAGAAAGCATGTTTCCCCTCTTCGTCCTCCCAGGTATATAATTTGATTTCCGCATCTTCAGTAATCGGACGTACCAAATCCCAGATTTCTCCGTTTACAGAAATAGACAATACCTCCTTAGCCAATTTAGGACTAATGGATTTGGCTATATCGAGTCCCGTCACTCCCGACTCAAACTCTTTTGTATTCCCATCAGGAAATTTAATTTCAATCATATATTTCAATTTTTTACTACGCTACGTACGCAGCTTATTTTTAATGAAGTGCAAAGATACAAAATAAACCAATAACCAAGCATGATCACAACAAAAAATAAAGGGGACAATGTCCCCTCAACAAATCTTTTACCACAAGTTTTCACTCCCATTCATTCCTGATTATACAGTTTATTGAACAAAATGGCTAAATTCATGTATATTGTCGTATTTTGAACAACAATATGAGCAGGGACCTTAATGCGCGCCGGAGTAAAATTCCAAATGGCTTTTATACCCCAAGCAACCATCAAATCAGCAACATTCTGAGCATTTTCCGCAGGCACCGTAATAATCCCGATTAGCATATTCCGCTCAGCAGCCATTGCCCGGAATTGATCAATATGATATATTTCAATATCATTAACTTTGGTACCGATTTTTGCCTTATCAATATCAAAAGCAGCTTCTATTTGCAAACCAAAAGCAGTTAATCCCTTGTCCTGTAACAAAGCACTTCCCAAAGAACCTGCCCCTACCAAAAAAGCACTATCTACCCGGCTAAAACCCAAAAATTCTTCCAGCACCTGGACAAAACTATCCACTTCATACCCAACCCGGGTTTTCCCGGAAAGCCCCGTATGAGACAAATCTTTCGTCACCTGTGTTGAATCAATATCCATATACTCAGCAATACGGGTAGAGGAAACATACTTCTCACCTTGCTTCTGTAAAGTCTTTACAAACGACAAATACGAAGGCATCCGCCTCAACACAGGTATAGGCACATTACTATCTGTTTTCATAAAACATTCTCTTTATACCTTAATCCGGCATTGCAAAAAAAAATGATATCAGAAATTTTCTGTATCCAAGCATCGAACAATGCCTTATGACCTGCAAAAATAATCTTTTTTTTCACAGCAAGTAAAAAAGCGTTTCGAAACTTTTCATTCCAATTTCAATTAAATTTTCTATTTTCAATTTATACTTCCTTATAGTTTCGTATTTTTGTCCACGGTCTGTAGCGGCCGTAATAAACCGTGCATGACTTTGATATAATAACAAAAGAGAATACGGCCCTAAACAACGAACACCCAAAACCAATTCGTTTCTGCCGTCCTATCTTTTTTAACTTTATATACCGAATACCCATGAACTATCAGGAAACCCTCAATTGGTTGTTTGCCCAGCTCCCCATGTACCAACGGGAAGGACAGGCTGCCTATAAAGCCAATCTGGACAATACCATCTTATTGGACGAACATTTTCAACATCCTCATCACACTTTCAAAACAATACATGTTGCCGGCACCAACGGCAAAGGTTCCGTTTCACACATGCTGGCTTCCATTCTTCAGGAAGCCGGATACAAAACAGGACTTTATACTTCTCCTCACCTGAAAGATTTCAGAGAAAGAATAAAAATCAACGGGGAAATGATCAGTAAAAAATATGTCATTGATTTTGTCGGAACGAATCAGGCATTGTTTACCCGTATACGTCCTTCTTTTTTCGAAATGACCGTAGCCATGGCTTTCAACTATTTTGCCGACAACAAGGTGGACATAGCAGTCATTGAAGTGGGATTGGGCGGACGACTTGATTCTACTAATATTATCACTCCGCTAGCCTCGGTGATCACGAATATCTCTTTTGACCACATGGCTTTATTAGGAAATACGCTCGAAAAAATTGCCCGGGAAAAGGCAGGCATCATAAAACCAGGTATACCCGTTGTTATCGGAACACGTGATCCTGCCTACGATTTTATATTCGAAGCACAAGCCGCTCATTATCATTCCCCAATCGAATTCGCTAATGACAACTGGCAACTTCAACCCAATGAAGATGGTAGTTATCAGTTATTACACCACACCAACTGGCAATTCGAACATTTACAAAGCGAATTAAAAGGCATTTACCAACGTAAAAACATACCTACCGTTCTTGAAACAATCCCAATACTACGAAAAAGCGGTTTAAATATCACAGACACCCATATTCGCCAAGGCATTGCCAAAGTGGTTACCAATACAGGATTATACGGCCGTTGGCAAACTCTAGCCAACTCTCCTCTTACCATATGCGACACCGGACACAATATCGACGGGTTGACTGAAATCACAAAACAACTCCAAACTTGTCACTATCACCAGCTTCATTTTGTCATCGGCATGGTTAGTGATAAAGATATTGACAGTGTCTTACATATCCTCCCCCGGGATGCCATTTATTATTTCTGTAAAGCTTCCATACCCAGAGCTATGTCAGAAAAAATCCTGGCAGAAAAAGCCCGGAACGCCGGCCTGAAAGGGAATACCTATACAACAGTAGCTGAAGCTTACACTGCAGCCAGAGAGGCTGCAAAACCTGAAGATATGATCTACATCGGAGGAAGCACTTTCGTCGTGGCTGAAGTGCTCTGAAAAAATAACTGACAAACTATTTTCCGTACTTCAAAAACTCAACAAGTTGTAAAAAATAATTTACAGCTTGTTGAGTCTAGAGTACACTTATTTCAAATTACTTCCGGCTGATCAAAACCAGGCCGCTGAAAATCCCATGCCTGAGGAAATTGTTTGTTTATGTCCTCAGCCAACTGAGACAAAATGACCAGCAGATGTCCAATCTCCTGACGGTAATCAAGGCATTTTTCCCGGATAATATGCCACCCCTCTATAGACCGTTCTATAGCAATCAAAGCCACTTTAGCTGATCCATTATAGTCTTCCACCTCTTTTCCGTCTAACGACTTTTCATGATAATACCCGTAGAAAGCCCTTCTCATTTTTGCCTGTATCAAATCAAGATACCAATTCACTACGTCAAAAGCTTCATCTAAAACCTTATCTTTTACTCCCAGCCCCTCAAAATAATCAAAAATACGTTCCAGGTATTTATCTGCCAGATTTTCATAAATCACACATATTCTGACAATATCCGACATCTCAACCCGTCTACTGTACTCTTCTACTTTAGTACGGTTCTCTAATTCTTCCCCCCAAAATTCTTTGTTTATATTCTCAGAAGCATAAATGTCCTCCACTTCTATTCCTTGTTCCTCCGCTAACTCATGTAACACTTCATAAGTAGACTCAAAAATATTCTTCAAACGCGACCAGATACTTTCTTCCTCCTGACCTACTTCCTGGCCGAAATTAAACCCTCCTTTTTCCTCTATCCGTTTCCCCATCACAAAACTCATGCAATGAAGTTGTTGCTCACACCTCTCACACCATCGGTCGCAATAATTATAAATCCCCGGAATAAATCCGCTCTCAACTAGTTTTTTTAATCTTTTTTTTGCCACCACTTAAGCGATAATTGAATTTTAAAAGCATTTCAGCTTATACATCTATTTTCCTCATCATTCAGAAATCAATACAACGAAAATCATTCGTATATCCGGCATACAAAGATAGTCTATATCAATAAAATAAAAAAAAAAATTTTAAACTTGATCAAATTATTATAGTTAACCGTCATACTATCTCTAAAAACCAGATTATGTACATTCATATGAAATGCCTGATTACAGAAAGATAATCACAGAAAATTATCTAAATGCTAGAGAAATAAATCACTTTGCATAATCTTTTCTTTAAGCATTCAGAATTTTTACCTTTGCAACCAAATTCTCGATTTATGTGGTTATTCTTAGCTTTTATCTCAGCTTTTCTACTTGGATTATATGATGTGATTAAAAAAATATCTCTGAATAATAATGCCGTCATCCCTATACTATTCCTGAACGTACTCTTCTGTTGTCTTCTTTTTTTACCAATCATCATTTTATCTTTCTTTTTTCCCGCAACCATACAAAACAGTATCTTCTATCTTCCACCAGTCTCAGGAAGTGCCCATATCTATCTTTTTATCAAAGCTACCATTGTATTATCCTCCTGGATATTCGCTTACTTTTCTCTAAAACACCTTCCCATCACCATTGCTTCGCCTATAAAAGCGACACAACCGATCTTAACCCTGCTCGGAGCTTTAACCCTGTTCGGCGAACGACTGAATAGCTGGCAATGGCTAGGAATCACGACTGCCATTTTTTCATTCTATTTACTTTCCTTTTCCGGCAAAAAAGAAGGTATAAATTTCAGACATAATAAATGGATTTACTTTATGATTCTATCCGTAGTGACAGGGGCATGCAGCGGACTTTACGACAAATTCCTACTGAGCCGCTTCGACCGGATGAACATCCAGGTATGGTACAATTTTTATCAATTAGTAATCATGGGCTTTATTTTGCTTATCCTGTGGCTACCCAGACATCAGCAATCCACCCCTTTCCAATGGCGGAATTCCATTCCTCTTATTTCTATAGCATTAGTGCTTGCTGATTTCGCCTATTTCTACGCCCTTAGTTATGAGGATTCTATGATTTCCATTGTATCTCTCGTCCGGCGCAGTGGAGTGATCGTATCATTCATTGCCGGAGCTATCTGGTTTAAAGAAAAGAATTTGAAAGCCAAGTTGATGGATTTATTACTTGTACTGCTTGGCATGTACTTTATTTATCTGGGAACTAAGTAAAAATTTATAATTTCAGCTCTACTATTAAAATACTTCAACCGTAAAGCTGAAATTATAAATCTATATTCAACTGAAAAGATTTTCTATCAACTGATCATCTGCAAAATTCGGTACAGTTACTTTCAAATCAGGATTGGCTTCCATAGCCCGTTTAATAGCAAATACAGCCCCTTCATTTCGAGCCCAGCTCCGACGGGATATCCCATTATTTACATCCCAGAAAAGCATACATTTCAAACGTCTCTCTGCATCTGCCGATCCATCCAGCAACATGCCAAACCCGCCATTAATAACCTCTCCCCAACCAACTCCTCCACCATTATGGAGAGAAACCCAAGTTGCCCCCCGGAAAGAATCCCCGATCACATTCTGAACTGCCATGTCTGCCGTAAACTTCGAACCATCGTAAATATTCGAAGTTTCCCGATAAGGTGAATCCGTACCTGAAACATCGTGATGATCACGTCCCAACACGACAGGAGCAGAAATCTCCCCCCACTCAATCGCTTTATTAAAAGCCCCCGCAATACGCATACGCCCTTCAGCATCAGCATACAAGATACGGGCTTGCGACCCTACCACCAGGTGATTCTCACCGGCAGCCTTTATCCAACGGATATTATCATGCATCTGTTGTTGTATCTCCCCGGGAGACTCCGCCGCCAATTGTTCCAATACCCGAGTAGCCAGTTCATCCGTTTTGGCCAAATCTTTCGGATCACCACTGGTACATACCCAACGGAAAGGACCAAAACCATAATCAAAACACATCGGCCCCATAATATCCTGCACATAAGAAGGGTACTTAAAATCCCCATTCGGTTTGAGAATATCAGCACCAGCCCGGGAAGATTCCAACAGGAATGCGTTCCCATAATCAAAGAAATAGGTACCAAAACGTTCTACACATTTATTAATCGCAGCAACATGCCGGCACAAAGACTCCTGAACCTTTTCCTTAAATAAATCCGGATTTTCAGCCATCATCCGCTTGCTTTCCTCAAAACTAATTCCAACCGGATAATATCCTCCGGCCCAAGGATTGTGCAGGGAAGTCTGATCAGAACCCAATTCAACCGCAATATCTTCATTTGCCAGACGTTCCCACAGATCTACAACATTCCCCTGATATGCAATGGAAACAATCTCTTTTTCAGCTTTAGCTTTACGAATCCTGCCCATCAGTACATCCAAATCACCGATCACCTCATCCACCCATCCCTGAGAGTAACGGGTATGTGTTGCTTTGGGATTGATTTCAGCCGTAACACTTACACATCCTGCAATATTACCGGCTTTCGGCTGGGCACCAGACATACCGCCAAGACCCGCAGTAACAAACAATTTACCAGCCAATCCCTCTCCATGCTTTGAAATTTTCCGTCCGGCATTCAATACAGTAATCGTGGTGCCGTGCACAATCCCCTGAGGCCCGATATACATGTATGAACCTGCTGTCATTTGCCCATACTGAGAAACACCTAAAGCATTAAAACGTTCCCAATCATCCGGTTTTGAATAATTCGGAATGACCATACCATTCGTTACAACAACCCTCGGAGCATCTTTATGTGAAGGAAACAGCCCCATGGGATGCCCTGAATACATGACCAAAGTCTGTTCATCCGTCATTTCTGATAAATATTTCATGGTCAACCGGTATTGAGCCCAATTCTGAAATACAGCTCCATTACCACCATACGTAATCAATTCATGCGGATGCTGAGCCACTGCTTTGTCCAGGTTATTATTAATCATCAGCATAATAGCAGCAGCCTGCAAACTTTTATGCGGATAATCATAAATAGAATGTGCATACATTTCATAATCAGGACGAAAACGGTACATATAGATACGCCCGTATGTTTCCAATTCTTCAGCAAATTCTTTTGCCAAAATAGCATGATGACGGGGATCAAAATAACGCAATGCATTCCGGACCGCCAATTTCTTTTCTTCCTTCGTCAGAACATCCTTACGTCTGGGTGCATGATTCACTTCCGGGTCATAGGGCTTTTGCACAGGCAATTCTGCCGGAATACCTTCCCGGATAGATTGTTGAAATTCTTCTAAAGTCATATATCTATTAACCACATTTTAATTTATTACTCTTCTGCCTGCTAATTTAATTATTTCAAACGATTTCACCACTATTTACTTAGATTTTATTACTAAAAAGGATTTTCTTACTTTTTAGCTTTGAAAAATGCATAAATATAAGATGGTTTCCCTAACCAGATTTTAATCACTTCCTGGATTACAGACTAAAATATACTTACAAAATTAGGTTTGATCACAAATCCAATCCGCAAATAACGATGAAATTGATCATAATCAATCATACTTTCTCCGTATCCATTATAAAACTGTAAATACAAATATTGATTATCTTGCCGGAACAAACGGTAAGAAATACCTATTTGCCAATTAGCGTTCAGATTCCAGCCTCCTCTTTTAATCATCAGGACAGAACAATTGAAACGGCTATTATCATCCGTATAGGTTCCTGCAAATTGTCCAATACCAGCATAACGCGTCAGATGCCTGTTCTCCTTAGCTACCATCATAGCTATCCATACCTTCGCCTGAAAGGTGAAGTTCTGATCGGGAAGATATATGCCTGAAAGGGACAAACGGTTCCAACTGCGTGACTGTATGCTGTCACGACCATTCGATTCATGTTCAAACTGAAACATGACGATCCCTTCAATCCTCCTGTTACGTACAAAATTACGCCCTACACCCAGTGAAGGATTATAGTTATTCTCTGAAAAAGGAGCTGACTTCCGGTAAATATCCCAGAAAGATTTTTGAGTATAAGTCAGGAAAGTATACAACCGATAAGGTAATAATTTTCGGTAAAGTCTGTGCCTGAGACTGATTTGAAACTTTGCGTCCGAATTGTATTTCGTAATTTTGCCACCTTCGAAATTTGTCCCGGTAATGATGTAATTATCTTTATAAATGGTAAAAGCAGGTATATTTCCCAAAGCAAGTATCAGACTATCCTCTGTTTGTTGTTCCCGTTCCAATATCACATCTTTCGTTTGTCCCCATACAAAATCTCCTTTTACACATACCAAAATTAAAAATAGCAAATATCTCCCCATATACCTATGTAACATTATTGATACGCTGCTTTTTCACCATCAGGATGTCAAAAAATCGTTTCTGACATCCTGATCCAACATTCATATTTATTTCACGGGGATTTTTTTAAGACAAAAAAACCAGTCATAACAGTGTGCCCCTGTGTCGTTTGCCTGCATTCTTTTTTCAGCATCATCATACGAAGAAGGGGTTGGTACGATAACCTCATCCCCAGGCATCCAATCGGCCGGTAAAGCCACCCCGTATTTATCTATCGTCTGCAATCCTATTAACACACGTTTTAATTCTGCAAAATTCCGTCCTAACGCCATCGGGTAGTAAACAATTGCCCGTATAACACTTTGCGGATCTATAAAAAATACAGCTCTGACTGCTTGTGTCGTACTTTCTCCTGGCTGGATCATCCCATAAAGATGGGCAACCTCAGCACTCAGATCAGCAATCAAGGGAAACCGAACTGCTATATTTTTCTTCCCCTTATATTCTATCTTCTCACGGATTGTACGCAACCAGGCAATATGGCTGTATAAACCGTCGACAGAAAGCCCGATCAACTGACAGTTCAAAGCCTCAAATTCATTTGCCATTGCTCCGAAAGTCAAAAACTCAGAAGTACATACGGGAGTAAAATCCGAAGGATGACTAAATAAAATGATCCATTTGCCATTAAAATCCATCGGAAAATGGATCTTTCCCTGAGTTGTATCTGCGTCAAAAACAGGTGCCATGTCCCCTATCCGCAGTGAAGGTGTAATTTCGTTGTCCATAATGTTATCGTTTTTTCTATATCATTAAATACGAAAAACGGTAAAGAAAGTTCACAAGCTCTCTGACGGGAATGATTGCAGGTTCTCAATAAAATTGTTGTATATTTGCATTCGTATAAAAATTCATTGAAATCATGAAAATAGCCGTACCTACACGTAATCATGCCATAGATGATCATTTTGGCCATTGCGAATATTACACCATCTTTACCATAAACGAGAACAAAGAAATTATTTGTATTGAAACAGAAGCTTCACCCGAAGGCTGCGGCTGTAAATCAAATATTGCTTCTATCCTTGAAAAAAAAGGAGTCAGCCTTATGCTTGCCGGTAATATGGGTGAAGGAGCAAAAAATACGTTGGAAGCCCATCACATTCAAGTTATCCGCGGATGTTCCGGTCCGGTCGAAGCAGTCGTTAACAACTGGCTTCAAGGTAAAATTTCAGACTCAGGAGAATCTTGTGACCATCATGAATGTAATGATAAACACAATCCGAAGCCATTGACTTTTAAAGTATTATAAACACTTCATCTTATAAGCCACCACACTATGATAAATATCAGAATAGGTGATCTTGTCAGATTTCTGACCGAAAAGCTGGAAGGGAAAGTAACGGGAATCATTGATCATTCAACGGTAAATGTATTCGTTGATGAATATGGTTTTGAAATTCCCGCTTCTGTGAATGACTTAGTAGTCATTCATTCCGACTTTGCCCAACCGGATAATTCCGGTAATAAACATCAGCCACAAACACAAAAATCGGTCCTCACTCAAGCGACCGGCACTCTGTATTTAGCCATTGTTCCGGACAATTTCAATAACTTGCCTGAATCCCGCTATGAATTATTTCTCGTCAATGATACAGCACAAAATTGTCTTTATTCAATTACCTTCCGCGAAGAGGACAAATATAAAGGAATCATTGCCGGCAATTGTAATCCAGACAACATCATTTCTATTGGTTTATATAGCCTGAAAGACATTGACAACACAATCAAAGCGGTTCGTATTCAAGCGATCTTTTTTCAAAAAGGGATCACAAACCCCAAAAATGCCATAGAAACTGAAATAAAAATAAATCCGGTGAATCTATGTAAATCAGGAGCCTATAAGCATGCTCGCTGGTTTAGTTCCGTCTCTCTGCTTCGCCCGTTAGATAAAGAATATCAAATCGAAGAAATTGACGAAAAACAACTTCAGGAAGCTGTAAAAGAAAAGAAAAAGGCAGAAACCACTGCTGTTGCGCGCTCCCAAAAACAAACGACAGGCAACATCATAGAAATTGATTTACATTGCAACGAACTGCTTTCCACAACTACCGGGATGGATAATAAAGATATTCTTGAATATCAATTGGATGTTTTCCGAAAAACTATGGAAGAATATAAGCTCAGAAAAGGACTAAAGATTGTTTTTATCCACGGGAAAGGGGATGGAATCTTACGCCAACGGATCTTATGGGAATTACAAACAAAATATAAACGTCATCAACACCAGGATGCCTCATTTAAACAGTACGGATACGGAGCAACCCTGGTAACTATAAAATAGCAGATAAATTTAAAATTTATCTGCTATTTACCCGATTGTTCCATGAATGTCCCCAGAATTGAATTTTAGACCATAAAACAATCAAAGCATCAACTCATTTA